>JAHEMP010000118.1 GCA_024643585.1 Crocinitomicaceae bacterium
AGACAAATCTTTTTGAGAAAACTCAAGCGTATTTTCCCAATCGCAGGTGTCGGTATATTCACTTTGGCCATAAACGCTAATATATTTGTTTGCCAAAATATCGTATAGTGTGGGTTTATGCTTTGTGTCCTCACTGTTAAAAATTTGGTTACTTGCAATTGCCATTAATAATTTATCACCTTTCAAGTATTCAGTATGATACGATTGTAAAATCGGTGTCGGATTAAAATTTTTCAGTTTGACACTTTCCCCATTTATAGTCCAAAGTAAACTTTCATCATCGAATTGAAAAGCATTGGTATATTGTAAACTCTCAAACCAAATACTTAAGTCGAATGCGGCAATATTTTTAATTGGGCCTTTGAGCGAATTAAAAATTTCATGCTGTTTAAAAAACAATTTTTGCAATTCCGTTGATTCCATTCCTGAAAATCGGGTTGATTGAATGATCCTAGTGATTACTTCATGATAATTGCATATGTTATTTTCCTCTAAGGCCTGTTTTTGTAAAACCAGCAATTGAACTATGGCTTGATTAGGAAGTCCATCCTTAATCAATTTATCTATCGCACTAAAGTCGGCTTTCGTAAAAACTATTTTTTTATCAATTTCAGGAAATGACTGTGCTTTTCCTAAAAAACTAACAATGAAAACACAAAAGATTAGTATAAAATTACGAATTGCCATTTTGTTGTTTTTTTGACTTCCCCAGCTGTACACGATAAGAGACCAACGCAGGAATTGCGAACAAGAAAAGAAATGCCATCAAATAACCGACTGGCAATAGATAAAATGATTTTACGCCAACCATATCCGACTCATCATACCCCAAACCAATAAAATAGGATAAACTTAACGGAGCCTTTATAACCCTTTCTTGGATTCCTGATTGATAAATTATTTCCCCGTCAAAAAGATTTATCGGGAAGATAAATAACAAAAGGGAGATTACAATAAATGTAATTAGAAAGACTGGGACATATTTTTTTAGCATAAGTACTTAATTTTCTATCCGAAGATAGGAAAACAATTTCGACCATTATTTCAATTTCACCATTTTAAAATATTCTAATCGATTTATACTTGACAATTGGTCGCGTTAAATTCACTTCTTGTGAAAGTTAACTATAATTTAAGAAAAAATAGCTGTTAAACAGTTGTTTATC
The DNA here is from genome assembly GCA_024643585.1 of Crocinitomicaceae bacterium. Taxonomy (GTDB): domain Bacteria; phylum Bacteroidota; class Bacteroidia; order Flavobacteriales_D; family Crocinitomicaceae; genus UBA2040. The sequence continues at coordinate 1,167 of JAHEMP010000118.1, forward strand.
AATTGCTTGAATTTTTGGCACAGCATTTGAAATTAACACTTTATAACAATCTAAAATATAATATTATGATCGCGAAAAAAAATTCTAGGTACGACCTGGAGAGCAAAAGAAGTGCCTTTTTTCAACTGGGACTTTTCGCAGTAGGTTCAATTACCTTAGCTGCATTTTCTTACTCTGACCCTATGATGAGGGCAGATGAAGGCAATCAAGTTGCCAGAGAAATAATTCCTATTGTATGGGATCAAACACAACCTATCGAGGAAAAACAAGACGATGTTTTGGAGACTCCCCTAGAAAGAACTGAGAATCAATCTACTGTAGATGCCTCAGGTCTTTTGGATGAAAGGAGTCGTTCAACCAGCAACTCAAATACAAATCCACAAACAGGAATCACAGTTGATCTTTTTGGATTAGTCAAAGGTCCAAAACTTACCATCGGTAATAATCAACTCGTGAAAATTGACTTGGATGAAATCGAGGAGATTGTGGATAAAGAAGCACAATATGTCGGGGGTTATGCTGAACTGCAAAAATTTATTGGCACTCGTATTTCTTATCCTGAAGAAGCCATCCGACTTGGCGAAGAAGGTATAGTATACATGTCTTTTGTGGTCGAGAAAGATGGCAGTGTTTCTAACGTAGCAGTTGAAAGGGGAGTTAGTAACTCTTTGGATCGCGAAGCAAAACGCATCATTACAGCTTTTCCAGAGTGGATACCGGGAGAAATAAGAATGCAGCGTGTTCGCACCCGTGTTCGAATACCTATCAATTTTGTGTTGAGCAAGTAGATCGTTTTCTAGCCAAAAAAAAAGTCGCCCTTCCAGAAATGGAGAGGCGACTTTTCTTTGATTTATAATGTCTCGAAGGACAAATTAATTCAAGGAACCAATCATTTTTGAAGGATCAACAATTGAATCGTATTCTTCTGAAGTTACATGACCTAAACCTACGGCTGCTTCTTTTAAAGTTGTTCCATTTTTATGAGCATATTTTGCTATTTCAGCCGCTTTATAGTAACCAATTTTTGTATTCAAAGCAGTAACCAACATCAAAGAATTGTTCAAATGTTTTTCGATATTTGGCAAGTTGGCTTCAATCCCAGAGGCACATTTCTCAGTGAATGAAACACAAGCGTCTCCAATCAAACGAGCCGATTGCAAAACATTTGCTGCTATTACCGGTTTAAAGACATTCAATTCAAAGTGACCATTGGAGCCAGCGATTGAAACTGTTACATCGTTACCCATTACTTGAGCACAAACCATCGTCAATGCTTCTGGTTGCGTAGGATTCACTTTTCCTGGCATGATTGACGATCCTGGTTCATTGTCTGGTATAATTATCTCACCAATTCCACATCTTGGACCGGACGAAAGGATTCGAACGTCATTTCCTATTTTCATTAGGGAAACAGCGGCTCTTTTCAATGCACCTGATAATTCAACCATGGCGTCGTGCGCTGCCAAAGCTTCAAATTTATTTTTTGCTGTTTTAAATGGTAAACCTGTAAACTCAGCTATTTTCTTAGCAACTAATACGTCATACCCTTTTGGTGTATTCAAACCAGTCCCAACGGCAGTTCCGCCTAGTGCCAACTCACTAACTACCTCTAAAGAATTGTTAATTGCTCTAGTCGAATAATCTAATTGAGCCACGTATGCGCTAAACTCCTGACCCAAAGTCAATGGCGTAGCATCCATCATGTGCGTGCGGCCCGTTTTCACGATATCCTTGAATTCATCTACTTTGGCTTGAAGCGTATCACGCAAAACTTTTATTCCAGGTAAAGTTACGTCAACAGCCATTTTATATGCAGCAATGTGCATCGCAGTTGGATAAGTGTCGTTGGAAGACTGTGATTTGTTTACATCGTCATTTGGATTCAGTACTTTTTGCTCGTCATTCAAATTCCCACCGTTCAAGACGTGAGCTCTATTGGCTACAACTTCATTGCAATTCATATTGGATTGCGTACCTGAACCCGTTTGCCAAATAACCAAAGGAAACTCATCGTTGTGCTGACCTGTTAATATTTCGTCACAAACTTTTGAGATTAGATCTCTTTTTTCTGCGGAAAGAACGCCTAGCTCACAATTTGCGTGTGCAGCTGCCTTTTTCAAATACGCAAATGCATGCACTATTTCTATTGGCATGGAACCCTCAGGACCAATTTTAAAGTTGTTTCTTGAACGTTCTGTTTGGGCACCCCAATATCGATTAGCTGGCACTTTTACCTCACCCATCGTATCTTTTTCGATTCTGAATTCCATTTTGTGTTGTGTATGAAAAATATTTATTAATTTTACCTCGTAATAAGTCACAAAAATAATACATCTAATGAGTTTTTTAGGATTAGCAGCGTTTCTTTTTTTCGGTGGAATGGCATTTTGGATGCTTGTATTTCTAATGGGTTTTATTCTTCCTTATTGGATTACATTAGGCGTATTTCAACAGTTACAACCGAAGAGAATTTTTGAAGATAAAGAGGAGGAAGAAGCTAAATAATTTTAGTTATTTTCTTGAAAAATAGTAAATTGCCTTTCATTTTTTGTGAAAGGCAATTTTATTTTACTACATTTACGCCACACTTATTTTAACCTAGGCCTATGAAAAAGCCTGTTTCTTTTATTATTGCTGCGTATTGCTTCTTAATTGGAATGTCTTTTGGGATTGTTCGTGACCTACTATTCAACGCAACTCAAGCTGAAAAACCAGAATTTATCTACTGGAATCCATACGTTTTTGCATTAATTTTAATTTTTACAGGAATTGCTTTCTATTTTATTTCTAAGGGATTAAATTGGGTTCGAATTGTTGCTTTGGTTCTCTACTCCACAACTATTATTTCCTTTTTCTTTAAGTTAGATTTACTAATGCAAGAATTGAAATTCTCCGTTTTATCTGGAATACTAATTATTTTCTCGCTCATCCTTAGGGGAACGTCTGTTTATTTCATGTTCAATAAACACTCCAATCAGTTTATTAAATCCAAAAATTAAGATTTTATCCAACTTTTGGGGATCTCAATAATTAACTACAATATTTTGTCAGTTAGGGATTCAAACTATACAAATGATTTCTCGAGCAATAATTTTTCCATGCTCATTTGTAATTTCTTCGCCTCTTCTCTAGCCTTTTCAGCGAAATCTAAACCGTTCGAAGCGTAGAGAATACCTCGAGAAGAATTGACCAACAATCCGCAATCCTCATTCCAGCCATATTTCACCACATCTTCCAATGATCCTCCTTGTGCCCCAACTCCTGGAACCAAAAAGAAATGATTCGGTACAATTTTCCTTACCTCTCCAATTCCTTCCGCTCTAGTAGCTCCAACCACGTACATTAAGTTTTCTGGTGTCCCCCAATTAGACGACTTCTTTAAAACCTTTTCAAATAATCTTTCGCCGTTACTATCTTCGGTCATTTGAAAATCCAAAGCCCCTTTGTTTGAGGTCAGCGCCAGCAATATCACCCATTTATCTTTGTGTGTCATGAAAGGCGTTACACTATCTTCGCCCATGTACGGCGCGACAGTTACAGAGTCAAATTCATATTGATCAAAAAACGTTTTGGCGTAATACAAGGATGTATTGCCTATATCTCCGCGTTTTGCATCGGCAATTGTAAAAATGTCTTTTGGGATATAATTAATTGTTTTTTGCAGCGATTCCCATCCTTTTACACCATAACATTCGTAAAATGCTATGTTCGGTTTATAGGCTACGCAAAAGTCTTTCGTCGCATCAATTATAGCTTTGTTAAATTCGAAAATGGGATCCTCAAGTTGCAAAAAATGGGACGGGATTTTCTCTAAATCCGTATCCAAACCTATGCACAAAAAAGACTTTTTTTCTTTGATTTGTTGAATCAACTCAGCTCTATTCATATTTTTCTTTTTCTATTCTTTTTGTCCAATGCATAGATAATACCATCGGAGAGACCTATTTTAGGTACAAGCATCTGACGACATTTTAAATCGCGCAAAATTCTTGCGAAAATGTCCATCGCTGGAACTAGAACGTCCGCTCTATCCGGCTTCAATTGGTAACGCTCTACCCTTTGGGATAAAGTCAATGGCATTAACTCATCACGCAGGTCTTCTATTTTCTTAAGTGTAATAGGAGCATTCTGGAATCCACCGACCAATTTATGAGCTTTGTTGATATTACCTCCAGTGCCGTAAACGATGTGGTTTGATGAAAGTTCTACATTGGTTTTTAACCATGTAGACATGTCTTGCCAGGCATTCGGATGAATTCTATCCTTTAGGATTCTTAGTGTTCCAATTTCAAATGATTTAGAAGCAACTCGTTTTCCTTTTTCAAACACACTGACTTCTGTGCTACCACCTCCGACATCTATAACCACATAGGGTATTTCTTTGTCGATTTTGAACAAAGTAAAAGTGCCAAAAATTAATTCAGCTTCTTCATCTCCAGAAATAGTTTCAATTTCTACGCCCGTCTCTAATTCGATCATTCTACGAATTTGCTCACCATTCTTTGCCTCACGCATCGCTGATGTGGCACAAGCACGTAATTCTTTCACTTCAAATATCTCCGATATTAAGCGGAAAGCTTGAATTGTCTTTACAAATTCAACAGACTTTTTTTTTGAAATAGTACCCGAACCAAAAACTTCTTCTCCAAGTCGCAATGGTATTCTGGTATATGAAACTTTTTTGATAAAAGTGACTCCTTCCTCTTTTGTCAATTCACCAACTAACAATCTAGCGGCATTCGTTCCAATATCAATAGCTGCGTATCTCAAATTCTTGCGTGTAGAGTTTACTTTTCTCTTTAAAATTAATAAATGTCGGCGATTCGCTTATTTCTTTCTAAAGAAAATCTTAATTGGAACTCCCTGAAAATTGAATTTTTCACGCATCCTATTCTCCAAAAATCGCTTGTAGCTATCCGGAATGTATTGCGGTAAATTACAGAAAAAGGCGAAGGCCGGGGCATGCGTCGGTAATTGAGTTACAAATTTAATTTTCACATATTTCCCTTTTAACGCTGGAGGCGGGAAAGCCGTAATTAAATCCAACATGACATCGTTCAACTCAGAAGTTGGGATTTTTTGAATTCTGTTTTCATATACTTCCATGGCCTTTTCTAAAGCTTTATGGATACGCTGTTTGTTGATTACAGAGGTGAAAATTATAGGCACATCCGTGAAAGGAGCCAATTGTTCAATTAGTTTTTCTTCATATGCCAACATGGTTTTGTGGTCTTTTTCCACCTTATCCCATTTGTTGACCAATACAACAACTCCTTTGGAATTTTTCTCTGCCATGTAATAAATCTGCAAATCTTGTTTTTGCAAACCCTCTTCAGCATCTATCATGAAAATACATACATCTGAATTTTCAATTGCATTAATCGACCGTAAAACAGAGTAATATTCTATGTCTTCATGGACTTTCGCTTTCTTACGAATTCCTGCAGTATCAATTAAAACAAAATCAAACCCGAAAGCGTTGTATCTTGTATTTACTGTATCTCTTGTTGTTCCTGAAATATCTGTTACAATATTTCCTTCTTTTCCAGTTAATGCATTGACCAAAGAAGATTTGCCCACATTTGGTTTCCCAATTACAGCTATTTTGGGTAAATCATCCTCAATCCGACTGGACGTATCTTCGGGGTCAAATTCTTTAACCATATCGTCCAACAATTCACCAGTACCACTGCCATTTGTTGCGGACATGTCGTACACATCTCCTAAGCCTAATTGGTAAAATTCTGATGAAAGACCAAATCGGTCTGCGCTATCTACTTTATTGGCAACGATGTAGACTTTCTTTTTGCTCTTGCGCAACATTTTGGCTACTACTTCATCCAAATCAAGGATTCCGGCCATAACGTCCACGACGAATATTATTACTTTCGCCTCATCGATAGCGATTTCAACTTGTTTCCGTATTTCGCCTTCAAAAATATCGTCAGATCCACTAATATATCCTCCTG
>JAHEMP010000119.1 GCA_024643585.1 Crocinitomicaceae bacterium
AACTGCTCCAGCTCAGGATATTTATATCATAGACACATTGAGTGCGAATTTGGATTGGACAACCATGAAAATGATCCATTCATCACATGATATGCAATTGATTGACCTAGGAAATGGAGTAATGAAGTTCAATTTCCCTGGAATATGGTTACCTGACAGTACGTCAAATGAGCCACTGAGTCACGGTGATTTGACGTATCAAATTAAGGAAAAAGCGACAAACGGCTTAGGTTCCGAAATTCTGAACACAGCACATATTTATTTTGACTGGAATCCGGCAATTGTAACAAATACTACGTATAATGTAAACAGTGTATTATCCGTTAAAGAAAATCAATTAAGCAAAGTCGAAATGTATCCGAATCCATTCATGGGGTTAATCAACGTTTCATCATCTAAAATTATTGATGAAATTCTTATAACAGATTTGATGGGTAAGGAAATCTATAAATCAAAAGTAGACAATTACCAAATCCAATTGGACTTATCAAATACAGTTAGTGGTGTATATTTAGTTAGAATTAAATCGAATAATGAAACTTCCACAAAACGTATTGTGAAAAAATAAAATAGCTTTTCTTAATAGTTTTTTAAAGCCAATTCTTCGGAATTGGCTTTTTTTTTGAATTATTGTTAATTTCAAAGGGGGTAAGTTGATAAAAAATCATTTTTTTTGAGTCTACCCCCTAAAAAATGATGTACATTTGTCGAAAATCTTAAAAAATTAAGAAAATGGCAACAAAAAGAATGCAAGCTTACCAAGATGTTATGAGTCGAACTCCGAGAAAAATGGAATTTGACGGAAAAATTTCAGAAGTTTTCGGAGAAAATGTTTTTCACACAGAAATCATGCGTGAGTACCTTCCGAGTGAAGCATACAAGTCTATGATGGAATCCATTCAAAGCGGTACCCGCTTGGACAGACGTATTGCAGATCAAGTTGCCTCAGCAATGAAAGATTGGGCAGTAACCAAAGGCGCTACGCATTATACGCACTGGTTTCAGCCATTAACAGGAACAACTGCAGAAAAACACGATGCATTCTTTAAACCAGTCGGTCCTGGTAGAGCAATTGAGCGTTTTGATGGAGACTTATTGGTTCAACAAGAGCCAGACGCATCTTCTTTCCCAAATGGGGGAATAAGAAATACTTTCGAAGCGCGTGGATATACGGCTTGGGATCCTTCTTCACCTGCATTCGTAATTAGCAAAACACTTTGTATTCCAACCATCTTTATTTCATATACGGGCGAAGCTTTGGATTATAAAATGCCTTTATTAAAAGCCCTTCACGCGGTGGATGAAGCGGCAACTGCAGTATGTCAATATTTCGATAAAAACGTTCAAAAAGTACAAGCAACTTTGGGTTGGGAGCAAGAATATTTCTTGATTGATTCAGCATTGTACAATGCACGTCCGGATATTATGATGACAGGTAGAGCTTTGTTTGGACATGCACCTGCGAAAGGACAGCAGTTAGACGACCATTATTTTGGATCCATTCCGGAAAGAGCGACGAACTTTATGCGTGAGTTTGAGTACGAAGCAATCCGATTAGGAATTCCAGTTACAACGCGCCACAATGAAGTTGCACCGAATCAGTTTGAGTGTGCGCCTATATTCGAAGAATGTAACTTAGCGAATGACCATAACTTACTGTTAATGGACATAATGGAAAAAGTAGCAAGAAAACATGATTTCAGAGTTCTTTTGCACGAGAAACCATTTGCAGGAGTGAACGGGTCGGGTAAGCACAACAACTGGGCATTGGCTACAGATACTGGAGTTAATTTATTGGCGCCAGGAAAAAACCCTAAATCAAACTTGCAATTCTTGACTTTCTTTGTAAATACAATTAAAGCATTGCACGATAACGCGGATTTATTGCGCGCATGTATCGCAGGAGCAGGAAATGACCATCGTTTGGGTGCAAATGAAGCGCCTCCTGCTATAATCTCTGCTTTCATCGGAACTCAATTGACTCAAGCTTTAGACAATTTGGAGAAAAATGTGAAAGCCGGTAAAATGACGCCTGAGGATAAAACTGAATTGAAATTGAATATTGGTAAAATTCCACAAATCATTTTGGACAATACCGATAGAAATAGAACTTCCCCGTTTGCCTTTACAGGAAACAAATTTGAATTCCGTGCAGTTGGTTCATCCGCAAACTGTTCATCCGCTATGATTGTTTTGAATACGATCATGGCCAACCAATTGAAAGAATTTAAAGCTTCAGTTGATGGAAGAATGGAAAAAGGCGAAGGAAAAGACGAAGCAATTTTAAAAGAACTTCAGATATTAATTACGTCTTCTAAGAAAATTCGTTTCGAAGGAAATGGTTATGGAGAAGAGTGGGTTAAGGAAGCGAAAAAACGTGGATTGTCAAATTTAAAGGATACGCCGAGCGCCCTAAAAATCTGGGGAGACAAAAGTGTTGCTAAGTTATTTGATGACATGGGGGTATTAACGCCAAGAGAATTGCATGCGCGTCAAGAAATAGAGTATGAGGCGTACGTATATAAAATCCAAATCGAGGCACGTTTAATGGGCGATTTGGCTTTGAATCACATTCTTCCGGCTGTTATTGAGTACCAAAACAAATTGTTAAGTAACGTACAGAGGATGTATGACGTCCTTGGAGAAAAACAAGGCAAGGTGGCATGTGATGCACAATTGGATCTAATCATGAGAACCTCCGTTCACATGAACAAAATGAAAGATGCTTGTGATAAAATGTTGGTAGATAGAAAAGACGCCAATAAAATCGCGGATATCGAGAAACGAGCGCGCGTTTATTGCGACAAAGTAAAAGCTCATTTTGATGAAATCCGCTACCACGCTGATAAATTAGAAATACTAGTTGATGATGAACTTTGGCCTTTGCCAAAATTCAGAGAGATGCTTTGGACAAGATAAGACGTTGAATAACATATAAAAAAGAGCCGTTTTTCTTCGGCTCTTTTTTTATGTTTAGGAGTATGACGAGTGGTTGAGTTTTTTTTCTACTTTTGTCTTATCTATATTTAATCTAAATAAGAAATCAAAAAAAATGAGGGTCGTAATTGCGGACAACAATGATATCGTTTTAGTTGGGTTACAAAGTATTTTGCACGCCGAAAAGGGTATCGACATTGTAGGTGAGGCCCGAAACAATGAGCAATTGCTAATTCTTCTAAAACAGTTCGAATCCGATGTTTTGTTGATTGATTACACCGCTCATGGTTTTGATATTGATATAATTCCAAAAATTTTGACCAAATATCCTAACATGGGTATTTTGGCTATAACTCCCGAACAGTCGGCCAATACATTGATTCACGCCCTAAGAAGTGGCGTAAAGTCCTACATCAAAAAGGATTGTGACGTTGCAGAAATTGTTGATGCAGTCCGAGAAACAGCAAAAGGGGCCAAATTCTTTTGTGGTCAAATTTTGGAAACGATTCAAAAAGCTGCAATTGACGTAAATGACATGGATTTGGAATCATTCACCTGTTCACCAGTCATTTTAACGGAAAGAGAAAACGAAATTATTGTTTGGATTGCGGAGGGGTATACCAACGCACAAATAGCAGAAAAGCTATTTATCTCTAATCATACCGTTAATACACATAGAAAAAATATTATGACAAAATTAGGTGTGAAAAACACAGCGGGTATAGTCATGTATGCTGTTAAAACGGAACTGGTTAAACCGAACAAGTTCTTGTTTAGCTCGGAAAATGCCTAAAAGCTTATAATTAAAGGCATTCAATTTTTGACTTTTCACAAAATCTTTAACATCAAATTACAATTTCTTCAGTTTTAAGTTGCAATTGGCCTGTTTTCTAACAATGCTTTCTTAAAATCTTAAATACGTAAATACAATCTTCTTACTATATTTGTCAATTCTATTTTTAACAAAATAATTACATGGCAACCAAAGCACCAAAAAAGCCAAGCGCATCAACCGTTAAATCAAAAGCGGAGAAAGTAAATAAGTTCTCAAAAGAAACGTATTTGAAATGGTACAAAGACATGTTACTTATCCGAAAATTTGAGGAGAAAACAGGTCAGCTATACATCCAACAAAAATTCGGAGGATTTTGCCACTTATATATCGGTCAAGAAGCCATTGTCGCAGGAACCGCAAGTGCATGCAAAGCTGGAGATAAACACATGACCGCTTATCGAGATCACGCTCATCCAATTGCTTTAGGAACGGACCCAAGAGTATTGATGGCCGAACTTTATGGCCGAACAACCGGATGCTCAAAAGGTAAAGGAGGTTCAATGCACTTTTTTGATAAAGAAAAAGGGTTCATGGGTGGACACGGAATTGTGGGTGCTCAAATTGCAATGGGAGCAGGCGTAGGCTTCGCTGAGAAGTATGCAGGAACAGATAACGTTGCTGTTGTTTCCATGGGAGATGGTGCTGTGCGTCAAGGTGCACTTCATGAGACATTTAATATGGCTATGTTGTGGAAATTGCCGGTTATTTTCATAATTGAAAATAACAATTATGCCATGGGAACTTCTGTCGAAAGAACGACGAATGTTCAAGACTTATCTAAAATTGGTCTTTCCTATGAAATGCCATCAAAGATTGTGAATGGAATGCGTCCAGAAGCTGTGCACGAAGCAATTGCAGAAGCAGCGGAGAGAGGCAGAAAAGGGGATGGACCAACTTTGTTGGATATCAGAACCTATAGATACAAGGGACATTCAATGTCTGACCCACAAAAATATAGAACAAAAGAAGAGGTTGCTGAATGGATGGAACAAGATCCAATCGAGCATTGTTTAAATGTTATCCGAGAAAATAAATGGATGACAGAAAAACAAATTGATGAGGTTTCTGAATGGGTGAAAAAAGAGGTTGATGAATCAGTAGAATTTGCTGAAAACTCACCATACCCAGAAGGTAAAGATTTGTATGATGATATCTACAAAGAACCAGACTACCCTTATATAATTGAATATTAATCGAATAGAGAAATAAAGAATATGGCGGAAATTATTTATATGCCTAAGTTGAGTGACACTATGACGGAAGGTGTCGTTGCAGATTGGTTGAAAAAAGTAGGAGACACTGTTGCTTCAGGCGAATTGTTGGCCGAAATTGAAACAGATAAAGCGACAATGGAATTTGAATCCTTCTACGATGGAATATTGTTGCACATTGGTGTGGAAAAAGGGCAGGGAGCACCTGTTAATTCTGTTTTAGCCATTATTGGTGAAAAAGGAGAAGATGTACAGGCTATTTTGGCTAATGCAACTCCAGGAAGGGACTCAGCTGTCGTTACTGCGCCATCACAACCTGAAGAAGCAAAAACAGAAGTTTTTGCAGCGCCAGCACCTAGTCCTGCACCGGTCGAAGTTGCTCCAGTTCAAAACTCAGTTTCTTCTTCGAATGGATCAAATGATGGGCGGGTAATGGCAAGTCCATTAGCAAAAAAATTAGCAGAAGATAAAGGAATTGATATCTCACAAGTGGCTGGTACCGGCGAAAATGGTCGAGTTGTAAAGCGAGATGTTGATCATTTTGTTCCTTATACGCCGGCAGCGAGTAGACCCGCTTATGTATCATCTGCTCCAAGTGGCACGGAATCTTACACAGAAGTTCCTAATTCGCAAATGCGCAAGGCAATTGCAAAAACATTATCTGCCTCTAAGTTTTCCGCACCTCACTTCTATTTAAAAATGGAAGTGGACATGGACAATGCAATTACTTCTCGTGCAGCTATAAACGCTCAAGAAGGCGTTAAAGTGTCGTTTAATGATATCGTTATTAAGGCCGTAGCTGTGGCGTTGAGAAGACATCCTAAAGTTAATGCTGATTGGATGGGTGAATCTATTCGATATAACAACCATATTCATGTGGGTGTCGCTGTAGCTGTTGAAGACGGTTTGGTAGTTCCTGTTGTAAAATTCGCCGATACCAAAGGTATAGCCCAATTAGGAGACGAAATAAAAGATTTGGCTTCCAGAGCAAGAGATAAAAAAATCAAACCAGAAGAAATGCAAGGTGGAACCTTCGCTGTTTCTAACTTGGGCATGTATGGAATAGAAGATTTTACTTCTATTATCAATCCACCGAACGGATGTATTCTATCTGTTGGTCAAATAAAGTCTACACCAGTGGTAAAAAACGGAGAGATTGTTCCAGGAAACGTTATGAAATTAAGTTTGTCTTGTGATCATCGCGTAGTGGATGGCGCTATAGGTTCGGCATTCTTGAAAACATTGAAAGAACTATTGGAAAATCCAGTTACAATGTTAATTTAATTAAAATAATAAATTGAAAGCCAGGTTTTTAAATCTGGCTTTTTTTATTCTTCAGTATAGATGGGAGATTTTTCTCCAGAGTAAATAAAGATATCTAATTTGTTTTCTTCTGGAGGAATAGGGCAAGAGTATCGGTGAGAATACGCACAATAAGGATTGTAAGCCAAGTTGAAATCCAACAGAACTTCAGTTTGATTCTTTAGAATCGTTAAATCTAAATACCGCCCCCCTCCATAGGTCATGTCGCCCGAAGTGGAATCTCTAAATGGAACAAAAAAGTAATTTTTGTATTCTTTTTTAGTTCTTAATTCCATGTTTTGAAAAACAGTCAATCTTTGCTTTGTCCCGTTTAATTCGAAATATAAGTAGCCAAATCGTCTATAAATTGGCTTTCTTTCTGTAGAAGTCGGCATTTCAAATTTCTCTCCGATAGATTTTTCAAATCTTGCCTTTACTCTGTAGTTGGTATCAATGAAAAAGTAGTGAAGTGTTTTAAAATGGGTCAAATCTTCCTCCGTTAATACGCCCTTTGCCGGATCCGTCAGCTCTTGTTCTTTCTTTTTTCTTTCAGCAATGAGTGAATCTGAATAATTACTTTGACCAAAAGCGAGGCTTGTTTGAATAATGAAAATGGATATTATCAGTTTTCTCATCTTGTTCCAAAAATTGCGCTTCCCACACGTATCATTGAGCTGCCTTCCTCAATAGCTATTTGAAAATCTCCACTCATACCCATGGAAATTTCTTTAAAATTATCGTTGTATTTAAAGAAATGACTTTTCAATACATTAAAATAACCTTCCAAATTTCTAAATTCCTCACGCACCTGTTCTACGTTTTCGGTTAAACTTGCCATG
>JAHEMP010000120.1 GCA_024643585.1 Crocinitomicaceae bacterium
CAATGCCATTGGAGGTAAAATCATCATGTTGTTGTTCATGTAACCCATGGCATATAAACCTGTTCCTAATGGACTATCTGCAGTGGGTATAGGACTTCCTAAAATTGGGATACCTAAAAGGGAACCTGATCCGAATAACTCTCTAAATACAGCTACAAGAATCAACAAACCTGCATATCCAAGACCATTCCCAAATCCATCCAAAACGGACGGCCAAGGTTTGTTTGCCATCGCAAAAGCCTCAAAACGACCCATAATGATACAGTTGGTAATAATTAAACCTACGAAAACAGACAATTTCTCTGAAACATCCGGAACATATGCTTTTAACACTTCGTTCACGATAATTACCAAAGACGCTGCGATTACCAATTGAACAATAATTCTAATTTTCGAAGGAATGTAATTTCTTAATGCTGAAATCAAGAGGTTTCCCATCACGGTAACGAAAATTACGGATAATCCCATTACCACACCTTGCATTACTTGAACCGTAATTGCCAAGGCAGAACAAATACCTAAAACCTGCACAGTAACCGGGTTATTATCGGTCAATGGGTCCGTAATAAGTTTTCTATTCTTTTTTGAAAATAATGGCTCACTTGGAGCTTTTGTTTTTTCTGCTACTTCACTCATAACTTTCTACGTTATTTCAATGTTTTAAAATAAGCGGCATAAACAGCCAAACTTCTGTTCGCCATTTCTTCTACTCCTTTGGAAGTAATTGTGCCGCCTGTAATTCCATCAATTTTTTGAGGTTGAGTTCCTGTGCCGTCTTTTACTACTTCAAATTTGGTGAAATCACCATTATCATCTGAAATAATTTCGTTGATCCATCTATCTTTAAAGAACTGTTGTGTAATCTCAGCTCCTAACCCAGGTGTTTCACCTTTGTGCCCAAAAGATACCCCTACGATTGTTTTCATGTCATCACCAAGACTTACGTTACCCCAAATTGGACCCCATAAACCTTTTCCAACGATTGGCATAATGTAAATCGTTTTTCCATCATTCTTTGCAATAAATAGAGGATATTTTCTATCTTTTTTATCTATTGTTTTGTCCTTAAAGTCTTTTTGAACATCAATTTTAAATGCTTCAGCTCCTTTACCGATTACTTCACCAGTAGGAGAAAGAATCAAGGCATCATCCTCATTAATATATGCTTTGAAAGTCTCTTCGGCATTAGATCTATTAATCTTATCACCTTGCTCAACCGGAAGCATTGCTTTAAGAATATCAATTTTCTTTTTGACTTCTTGATTTTGATTTTGTTTGTCTTTCAATCCCATGGAGAGAATAGCCAATACGGTACCAACGACAACAACTAAAACGATTGCAAATCCGAAGGTATAACCATTACTTTCTTTATTGAGTGCCATAATTACGCTGTTTTTAATCGTTTAAGTCTACGTTTGATATTTCCTTGAACAACATAGTGATCAATTATTGGAGCCATTACGTTCATGAATAATATCGCTAGCATAACACCTTCTGGGAAAGCAGGATTCAAAACACGAATTAATATGGCTACGATGCCTCCAAATAAACCATACCATAATTTACCCATTGAAGTTTGCGCTGCCGTAACAGGGTCAGTTGCCATAAAGACAGCACCAAATGCAAATCCTCCTATAACCAGATGATAATAAGCCGGTAAATCTAAATATTCGTTACCACCGACTAAGTTTAAAATTCCTCCCATCAGTAATCCTCCCGCAAAGAAAGAGGCAATAATTCGAAGTGAACCTACTCCTGTAGCCACCAAAATAACTGCACCAATCAAACATGCGAACGTTGAAGTTTCTCCAATTGAACCTGGAATCATTCCAAAGAAGGAGTCCGACAAACTGTAATTGTTGGTAAATGTTTGCAGATTTTCAAACACGGGTTTATCGCTCATGAATGATGCTAGATCACCCAATGCAGTTGACCCGGTAAAACCATCCACACTTGCTTCAGTGCCTGCCATCCATACCTTGTCACCTGACATACTCGTTGGATAAGCAAAGAATAAAAAGGCTCTCGCTGTTAACGCAACATTCACTATGTTCATTCCAGTACCTCCAAATATTTCCTTTCCAATAACCACGGCAAAAACAGTCGCAACAGCAACCATCCACAATGGAACATCTGCTGGCATTGTCAATGGTATTAACATCCCTGAAACCAAGAATCCTTCGTGCAAAGAGTGACCTCTCAACATACCGAATAAAAATTCAACGCCAAGTCCTACAGCATAGGAAACAACCACAATCGGCAAAACTGCTGCTAAACCGATTCCAAATTTGGTCCCCATATCTGCCCAATAAGGCAAATCGCGTGAACCTGCTTCTGCTACCATTCCCCAATGACCTGTATTGTATATACCGAAAATCAAACAAGGGATCAAAGCAAAAACGACCGTAATCATTGTTCTTTTCAAATCAACACCATCGCGAATGTGTGATCCTTTTTCAGTTACCAACTTCGGAGTAAAGGCAAAGGTTGCCATGGTTTCAAAAAGTGGGTTCCACTTTTCCCATTTGCCACCTTTGACAAAATTGGGCTCCATTTTATGTAAATATTTTTCTAGAAATTTCATCTTACGTATTGAATTATATCGTTACATGCATTCTTCTTGGATCAAATCCAAAGCCTGACGAATTTTATCTTGAATGTTAATTTTTGAAGTACATACATATTCACACAATGCGAAATCTTCAGGTGCTACTTCATAAATACCCAAATTCTCCATTCCATCAATGTCGTCTGTAATGGCCGCTTTCACCAATTGCATAGGCAAAATATCGAAAGGGAATACTCTTTCTAATTCGCCTGTAACAACAAAGCCTCTTTCTTCCCCATTCGTATTGGTATCCAAAACAAATTTCTTATTTGGCATGAGGAAAGTTGGAAACAATCTTGAATTTGAAAACTTGTCAAAACCTGGAGCTAACCATCCTTTCGTTAAAAAGAACTTGTATTCGTTTCCTTCTGGAATAATAGTAACCTGATTGTGATAGAATCCCAAATGACCAGTAGCGTTGGTATGATTTCCTGTTAGTGGATTTCCGCTGATAATTCTTACATTATCACCTTCAAAATTTCCATCAATAATATTGGATAACTCAGCTCCTATGATCGTTCTATAGTATTTACGGTTTTTTGCAGAAGAACCTGTAAGATTTACCAGTTTAGTAGTGTCATAATGACCGGTGCGCATCATACGGCCAATGATCATAACATCTTGAGCATTCACAACCCAAACATATTCTCCTTTATTAATTGGATCAATATGGTGAATTTGAGTCCCTACATTTCCCGCAGGGTGCTTCCCAGAAATCTTATTGATTTGAACATCCTTTGCTTCACTGAAAACAGTATCGGATGGCGATTCTCCGTTTAATGTTAAATGTACTTTTCCATCGGTCAATTTCGACAACGCCGTTAAGCCCGTTTGAAAATTTTCATTCTCACCGTGCAATACGTAATCAAAATCTGGTGCCAATGGCGAACTATCGAATGCCGAAACAAAAATCGATTTTGGCGATTGTTTAGGGTCAGCAACTATATCAATAGGTCTTTGAATGATAAATGGCCAAAGTCCAGAATTCAAAAGATAATTCTTGATTTCATCACCATTTGCCGTATTCAAATCAATTTTGCCTGAACTTGCATAATTTTGTTGTCCGTCAGAATCAACTATAACTTCAAGAATTCGACGCTTTTCACCACGCACAATTTCTCTAACGGTTCCACTAATCGGAGACGCAAATTTAATAGATTCTTGGTACTTGTTTTGGAACAAAATATCTCCAGCCTTAACTGAATCCCCAGCTTTCACTAGCATTTTAGGGGTCATCCCATGGAAATCAGATGGTTTGATAGAAACAGATTTGGGCTGCACAAACTCTGCAGTAACCTTCTCAGCTTCTCCTACCAACTTGATATCCAATCCTTTTTTAAGCTTAACTGTCTTGGACATGTCTTAAAGCGTTTTAAATATTGGCGCAAAATTAAAAAATTGTTTGCTTGTGCATCAATTTGAAACCGATTAACAAAGTTAAAATCTTAATTTAGACGCATTCTAAATAATGTAGAATTGACATTCCTTTTGTTAATTTCCAAAAAAAAATTGCGATTTGTCAGTTTTAAAGTTAAATTCGGAAAGACAAGCAATTGAAATACGATGATGAACACAGCGATTTCAGAAGGAGTTCAAGTAACAGTTTACACCCAATTTCGTCCCGACCTTTCTCAGGATGACCAAGGACGTTTTTTCTTCAATTATAGAATTGAAATAACAAACAATAATAATTTCAAAATACAATTGCTACATCGTGATTGGTATATTTTTGATTCTTTAAAAGAGGCAACTTTCGTAAGTGGCGAAGGAGTTGTTGGAGAGCAACCTTTTTTAACTCCAGGAGAGCACTTTGTATATACTTCCGGGGTTGAATTGATTTCTGATGTCGGGTATATGAAAGGCTTTTATACGTTTAAAAACTTAGGGACAGATAGTTTTTTTCAAGTACATGTTCCCGTATTTCAACTTATAACTCCGAGAAGATTGAACTAAACTTGTCTTTTGGATTTCCAAATTATTAAAAGTAACAACCCGAGAATAATAGTAATTCCAGACCAAAGAGTAATCGCATTTCTTCTTTTCTCAAATTCAAAATTCTCTGTCAATATTCTCTCTCGATTGCTTGCAATCAAATTTCTGTTGGATGTTGCTAATTTTTCCAAAGCTTCAATATTGTTGTCAGAATCGACAATTTTTTGATTGTCAATTTTTTCTTTTATGGTCACGTATTGACGTAAAAAATCATACGCTTTTGTTGCGTTTTTTTGGGTTTCAAATAAATTAGACAATTCAAAAAGGGCATCTGCCTGATCCTGAAGTAGATCATGAATTTCAGCTTCTTTTAATGACAGTTGAAAATATTTTTCCGCCAAAGGGAAATCCTTTTCTTCCAAATACAAGGATGCAATATTGTAATAGGCCTCACAGACCAATTTATAATCTTTGCTTTTGATTCTATATGCCAATGAGGATAAAAACAAGTCAATGGCTTTTTGCTTTTCTCCATTGTAATAAGCTGAAATTGCCAAATAATTTTCGGCCCGAGCAACAGTCCCTGGGTCCTTACTTTTCAAAGCATATTCCGCTCCTTTGTTGAAATTATACATAGACTCACTCCTTTTGTCCTGAGTGCTGTATAATTCACCAAGTTGGCTATAATAACTTGAAATGGTCCTGTATTTTTTATAAGGAAGCAAAAAATCAATACAGCTTTTTAATATTTCTTCAGCCTTTTCAAATTCTTTCATTTGTAAAAGGGCCATGGCAACCAATGATTCGCTTTGGTTTACTTCAATACTATCATTCAAACTTTCCCAAATCAGCTTAGCACTGCGGTATTGATTTATAGCTTCTTTGTACAAACCTTTATAGTAGAAGGAATGCCCTTTCGCGACTTTCACATAAGCTAAATTTTTATCGTTTTCAGAATTTTGATAGTAGCGTTCGCATTGATAAAACAAATCCAAGGCTTCATCGTATTTGCCTTCCTTGTTCAGAATAAAAGCAATTACAAATCTTGAAGAGTTTATATAGGATTCTTTGTTTTGCTTTATTCCTACATTCAATAATTCATTGGCTTGGATTTTTACTTCAGGAAAGTTGATTGTTTCAGATTCCAAACATAGGTCAATAATCATTTCTGATTTTTTAGACCAATTGGATTCAGAGGTATAATTCTTCATTTTTACAGAAAAATCATCCATCCCTTTCACATTGAAAGCACCAATAGCAGCTAGCAAAAAAAATATAGTTAAACTTTTTAACATAGATTAGGCTTGGGTTGGATACTTGTGTAACATTAGTCATTGCAAGGATAAGCAACAATGTGTATTTTTGCAACAAAACAAAACACATTATGTCAAACGCAATTTTCAAAGTTCCAAGTGCGGTTAACGAACACATTAACAGTTACGCTCCCGGGACTCCAGAACGAGAGGGATTAATCAACCAATACAAAAAAATGTACAATCAGGATCCTATAGAGGTTCCTATGTATATTGGTGATAAAAAGGTTACGACAAACAATAAAAAACCAATGTCGCCTCCGCATGATCATAAAAAGGTACTAGGTCATTACAACTATGGAGATGCATCTCATGTGCAAATGGCAATTGATGCTGCTTTAGCGGCTAAAGATCAATGGTCAAATTTACCTTGGCAGGATAGAGCGGCCATTTTCTTAAGAGCGGCTGATCTTCTCGCAGGACCTTATAGATATAAAATGAATGCGGCAACCATGTTGGCGCAATCGAAAAATGTATTTCAATCGGAAATTGATTCTGTATGTGAGTTGATTGACTTTTTGCGTTTCAATGTGCAATACATGACCGAAATTTATGCTCAACAACCGGGGTCGCAGGCAGGAATGTGGAATAGACTTGAGTACAGACCTTTGGAAGGATTTGTATTCGCGGTAACTCCGTTCAACTTTACAGCAATTGCAGCTAACCTTTGTGCAGCCCCAGCTATGATGGGGAACGTTGTTGTTTGGAAACCAGCTGAATCTCAAATGTATTCTGCACAAGTAATCATGGAGTTGTTTAAAGCTGCTGGTGTTCCTGACGGTGTAATCAATATGGTATCTACTGAAGGACCTGTTGCAGGGGAGGTTGTCTTTAAAAACAGACACTTTGCTGGGTTACACTTTACAGGATCTACTGGAGTATTCAGACATTTATGGAAAGAAATCGGCAACAACATTGATAAATACAGAAGCTACCCAAGAATCGTTGGAGAAACTGGAGGGAAAGATTTCATCATGGTTCACAAATCAGCGAATGCAAAAGAAGTCGCAACATCAATGACGCGTGGAGCTTTTGAATTCCAAGGTCAAAAATGTTCTGCTGCCTCTCGTGCTTACATTCCTAGTAATTTATGGGACGATGTTAAAAAAGAAGTTATTGCTCAAGTTAGCTCCTTTAAAATGGGATCTCCTGAAGATACTTCTAACTTTGTCAATGCAGTTATTGATGAAAGAGCTTTTGATAAAATCGCAGGATATATCGACTACATTAAAGGACAATCTGATGCGGAGATAATTGTT
>JAHEMP010000121.1 GCA_024643585.1 Crocinitomicaceae bacterium
TGTCGTTTTTCGGACCAACAACCATATATTCAGATTCTTCAGTCATCCAATGTGAAAGAGGTTGGTTTCGAACCGATACGGAAGAAGCTCAACTGATGAAAAATGCATCGATTGTAAAAGGAAGTCAAATCATTACGGGAGACACTTTGATTTATAGACCAAAGAGTCAACTGTCAATTGGCAAAGGAAATGTTATTGTAAAAGACACTAGTGAAAAAGTAGAATTACGAGGTAACTACATGTATAAAAATGATTTGAGTAAAAAAACGTTCCTTACGGGCCGCGCCCTAGCCATTCAAGCAAACAGCAAGGACAGCCTTTTCATACATGCAGATACACTACTCTCATTCGCAGATAGCCTAGACAAACCAAAGCAAATTTTGGCGTATTATGGTGTTCAAATTTTTCAAAATAAGATACAAGGTAAATGCGATAGTTTGATGTATGACAAAAGTTCAAATTTGCTTCAACTGTACCGAAATCCAATAATTTGGGCAAATAAAGGCGAGTTAAAAGGTGATACAATGTTTGTGTTTATAAAGGATAGTGTAATTGATAGAGTAGAAATATTTGATCATACAACGGCCTTGTTTGAGGTCGATTCTATCGGTTATTACAATCAAGTTTCCGGACACAAAATGATTGCCTTTTTAAAGAATGATGAAGTTTTCCGAACGGATGTTCGAGGAAACGCTCAAACTATTTATTATGCCGAGAACACCGAAAAATCGGATACCGCTGTTGTTGTTAAGCGATTAGGTATGAATCGATTGTACGCATCAGATTTGCGTGTTTATTTGGACAGCGGTGAGGTTACAGGGATAACGTATTACGAAAAACCCGATGGCCGCTTCTACCCCATTGATCGGATAAATAAAACGGAACAATTCGTGCCGAATTTTAAGTGGAACCCGATGCTAAGACCAAAGTCTTGGCAGGAAATGATTCAACCCTAATTTTCAAGTCGAATTGCAAGTACTATTTTCTTGAGGAAAGCGCCTCCAATAAAACGGGGTCTGCTGAATTCAAAACTATCGTATCGTATTTATTGTACTCCACCTGTGTGACTTCTTTCGGAACTCCAAGAACAATCTGAAGGATAATATTCTTTTTCTTTACCTCATAACTTTTTACACGGTTCAAGTCAATTTCGTATTTCTCCATGCTTATTCTAGTCGATAGAATATTATCCTCAATTGTAATTTTCCCTGTAAAATATCGAAGCACTAGGCCTACAAAATAAACTGGAACAAATGCAAAAACAAAGGTGAACATCGAATCCCTATTGGTGAAATAGATGACCAACATTACACCTATCAACCAAAAAAACAAGCTTTGAAATGGGAAAGTAGGTTTAATTATTATCATAAATTAAAAACTTGATAGTTCTATATAAAATGGAGAATGAAGTGGGCAAGAGCCAGCCTAATGGGTCTTCGTCATTTCTTCAGGCACACAAATTATAAAATCTGCTGAACCTTTATTTTCCTTGTCCAACTTTCCAATCTGACTCTGCGAAACAGTAGATATTGTCCCATAATTTAAATCTGGACGATCTTGTTTTAAATACCAGAGAATTCCTTCGTAATAATCTGAATGGTATTTGCCGTTGTAGTGGATAAACAAACTTCCAGATCTGTAATTTCTCAATATAAAATGAGCCATTGTGGCATCTTTCGTAGCTTGAGCCATAACCAATTTAGGAGTCCCATGTTCACCCATCATTACCATAATATTCTGGTAACGTGGCAAATCAGGATCGAATTTCATAGGCAAAGGTGCCATCCACGATTTCTCCAAACCTGTTAATGAGTCCAGAGCTCCAAAACCTTCTTTAAAAACACGGTTCGCATATCTTCTTGGAATATTCGTCGCTACAAATGAAATTTTATTGTCCTTCGCAAAATCGACCAAAGGCGCATAATCGGTTTTGTAATTGGGCCAAAGTCGAGCTGCTGTATCCAAACTTTTAGCCGAAATTTTACCCGCCAAATAATCATTCAGAGCCAATTGATTATCAGCCTCCAACATTTCTGCGCCCAGAATTAAATCTCGCTTTTCCTTGCTTTGCTTCGTAAATTCGAATTGAAGCCAATGTGACATTGGATTGTTGTGCTCTTCGCCAAAAAGAACAATGTCCTTGTTTTCCATTGCTTTGAACATTTTCTGAACCGTGGTTTTCTTCCCATCTGCTGTGAAAATCTGAAAAGCTTTTTCTTGAGAAAAAAGGAAGGTTAAACAAAAAAGATAAGCTAAAGTGCTGGTAATTTTATATTTGAGCATAATCAATCGTAAATGTATGTTTGAAATTACAGTTTTTTCTTAAATATGAACATTTGTCATCACGAAATAACAAACCAATTCCATCGTTCTTAAAATTGGTTGTTTTTAGAAATATTGATTTCCGCCTTAAAGCTAAACTTAGATTGCAAGATGTAACTGTAGACCACAGATATTACGGTCGTAAGCATTTTGGAAGGAGTCGGATAAAAACCCAAAGCATCTACAAACAGTTTCATGAGTAAATAGCTGAGTAGAATGGCTCCCATGCTAACCATGAAATATCGAACAAATTGAGTTTTAGCGGATAAGACCGAATCATCAAACGTGATATATCGATTAAGGAGAAAACCAATCAGAAAAGTAATGGGAAAAACAAAAAACAAGGAAGCAATGTGAGCACTTAACGTTACTACATACAAATGAACATCTTGTTTTTCAAATAGGTAGTGGTAAAAAATAAAATAAAGAACCACATCCAAAATTAGATTGCTTCCCCCGCAAACCGCATATCGATATGTTTTCAAAGGCATAAACCTTTGAAAGATGAAATAAAAAAAATCGATGAATTGAGTTATTAGTTTTGCCATTTCTTTTCGTACACAAAAATAATTAAGTAATGTGAAACATCCATTAAAAGCGGAAATTTAAGTCGATTCGTTAATAAACTTAAAAATAAAGTTGCAAAATGAAAATAAATTTGTAAAATTGTGATATCAATTCAATATCATTATGAAACAAGAAAAAAACATTTCAGCACACAGCGGTTACGTCTATCTTTTAATTTTAATCGCATTGCTCATTACCTTCATTACAGGAATAGCGCTTTTTAAAAACCCGCTTTTCGTTCTCATTTTACCAGTACTAATCATTTTAATTCCTGGTTTTTTCGTTGTAAATCCAAACGGTTCGAAGGTTTTGGTTTTGTTTGGAGCTTACAAAGGAACTATTCGCGACAACGGCTTTTTTTGGGCAAATCCATTCTATAAGAAAACAGCCATTTCACTTCGTGCACGAAATTTTGACAGTGAGCGTGTAAAAGTCAACGACAAAATTGGGAACCCTATTCTCATCAATGTTATTTTAGTGTGGAAGGTTAGTGACACGTTTAAATCCGCATTTGATGTCGATAATTACGAAGAATTCGTTCGGATTCAGACGGATGCGGCTGTTCGGAAATTAGCAGGTTCTTATCCTTACGACAATTTTGATGAGCATGGAACCGGACAAGATGAATTGACATTACGATCTGGCATGGATGAAGTTAACGAAGCATTGGAAGACGAAATCACGGAAAGACTTTCTATGGCTGGAATAGAAGTTATGGAAGCAAGAATTGGTTATTTGGCCTATGCTCCAGAAATTGCTAGTGCCATGTTAAAACGCCAACAAGCTGTAGCAATTGTTGCGGCACGCAAGAAAATCGTTGAGGGTGCTGTTGGAATGGTCGAAGATGCTTTGAAACAACTATCAGACGACAATATCGTTCAATTCGATGAAGATAAAAAGGCTTCCATGGTTAGCAATTTAATGGTTGTTTTATGTGGAGACAAGGAAGTAACTCCCGTCATAAACACTGGAACCTTAAACGGTTAAGATTTGAGCAAAAAGAAGTCATTTGTTTTGCGGATTGATCCCGAAACCTATTCTTTGATAGAGAAATGGGCAGAAGATGAATTCAGAAGCGTCAATGGTCAACTTGAATGGATGATTGCCAAAAGTCTGAAAGACAACAAACGCTTAAAATCAAAAGATAATACCTCTGATTCAAAATAAGATTGTCAGATAAAAACCGGAACACACGTTTCGGTTTTTATTTTTAAACCTGATTTCTGTCATTTTATTTTCATTCATATGATAGTAACTTTAGTACATAGTAATTGACTAAACGCAAAATCATGGAAAAAAGAATCCTATTGTATCCGACTGACTTTTCAGCTTGCTCAACGAATGCTTTGCCGTATGTTAAAGCAATCGCTAAAGCCACAATGGCTGAGGTGAAAATTGTTCACTCTTTGGATTTAGCAGCCGTTTATGCCACTCAAATTGCGCCTTCGGATACGCAGCTTTTGATTCAATCACTTGAAGAGTCGAGCTCAAAGAAACTCGAAGAAATCAAAAAAAATCTTCAAAAAGAATCCATACCCTGCAGCTCGGAATTAGTCACCGGTAGCGAAATTAATTGGTTGCCGACGATAATTAAACAGATAAAGCCCTATCTCGTAGTGATGGGCACTACTGGTTCGGGAGAGGTTGAAAATAGAATTTTTGGCAGTCTGACCCATAAAATTATCTCACATGTGGAATCTCCGGTTCTTGCGGTTCCTGCTAAAGCAGAATACAAAGGAATTCACAACGTGGTTTTCGCAACAGATTTTAAAGAAAGTGATGTCAATCACATTCAATTTGTAATAGATCTCACTAAAAAATATTATCCTGACTTGAAAGTTGTCCATGTTGCTCATGGCGTTTTTCAGGAAAAAACGGAAGAAATTTTCTTGCGTGATTTTGAAGATAAACTCTACGTCAGCGTTAACTATCCCAAAATGACAACTCACTTGCTGTATTCAGATGATGTAGAAGAAAGGCTAAACTCGCTCGTCAAAGAATCGAAGTCAGATTTGATGGTTCTGGTGAGTACCAAACGCACCTTTTTTGAGCGCATTTTTAATCATAGTCTAACAAAACAAATGGTTTACCACAGCGATACTCCATTGCTCGTATTTTAGTGTTAAGATGGAAAAAGATATTATTGAATCAGAAGATTTTTATAGGCATTTAGCTCATTTGTTTTATGCTTTTGCCGCGAGCGATAGACATATCGTGCTTGAAGAAAAAAAAAGTATAGTTTCGTCCGTAGAGGAAAATTGGGATTTTCACTTTGAAACATTCGACGCAAAGGAAATCATATACGAAACACTTCGTAAATTAATTGAAGGCAAATTGGATTCCAACATGGCATTTGTTTCTTTTGAGCACTATTACGAACACAATAAAAACAACTTCTCACCCGACTTAAAACAGCGAATTTTATCTGCTTCAGACAGGATTACTCGCTCTTTTTCTGGAAGAAATAAATCCGAATTGATTATGCTAAGTCGGCTACATTTACTTTTTAAAGATCATTAATTATACAGAAACAATGAAAATCAACGAGAAAAACACCATCAACTCCATTCAACAAGAATTTTTAAAAAATTATCCCTATTTAAAAATTGAATTTTACAAACAATCGCATGAGAAGGGCGAAGGATCTATAAAGGATCATATCATTAATGGTGATTTGACCTTGGCTGAAATTCCTAAGAAACCAGTTTCTGGAAGTTTACAAATTTCTGGTTCCTTAAAGGTTTCAGAACTTGAAAGAGCTTTTACCGATATCTTCGGAATCGGTGCACAAATATTTCGCAAGTCTGGAAATACTTGGCTTCAAACAACTACTTCGGATGAATTAACCTTGGATCAACAAAGTCAAAAGGCAAAGGATCACGATAGAGCAAGTGAAGAAGAAGAAATGCCCGACGCTATGGATAGACAAGAATTAGAATAAAAATGACAGAATATATAAAAGAACTTACGAATAGCCCTTTCGCTAATACTTTGGGACTAATTGTATTGGGAATCGTTTCCATTTGGGTCATTTTATTCATCGTACAGCGATTTCTGTTTTCAAAAATAACCTCAAATGACAGCCATTACAAAGCAAAAAAGACAAGTGTTTTCGTCGGTTATTTTCTAACATTCATACTTCTCATTGTCGCTTTTCAAGATAAACTAAGTGGACTTTCTGTCGCTATTGGTGTGGCTGGAGCCGGCATAGCCTTTGCCCTACAAGAAGTAATTGTTTCTTTTGCTGGATGGTTGGCAATAATTTTCGGTGGATTTTATAAACCTGGCGATCGTGTTGAACTAGGTGGAATCAAGGGAGATGTTATGGACATTGGTCTAATACGGACTACGATTATGGAAACTGGTCAGTGGGTGGATGGAGATTTATACAATGGAAGAATCGTTTTGGTCGCCAATAGTTTCGTATTCAAAGAACCCGTTTTCAATTATTCTGGAGATTTTCCATTTCTATGGGATGAAATAAAAATACCCGTTCAATATGGAAGTGATTATGCTGAAGCCAAGCAAATAATTGAAACCGCTGCCAAAAGCGTTACCTCAGATATTGGTCAAAGAAGCGAAAAAAAATGGAAGGATTTACAAAACAAATATCGTTTGGAAGAAGCCTCAACAGAACCAATGGTTTCTATTGTAGCAAATGACAATTGGGTTGAATTTACACTACGTTACGTCGTTAATTATAAAAAACGTCGCCTTACGAAAACAGATTTATTCACTGAAATACTTAAAAATATTGAAGCTACTGGAACCCGTGTTAAATTCGCTTCAGCGACATTCGAGGTTAGTGAATTGCCTAATTTGAATGTGAATATTGTGAAAGATTAATTCCGCTTATTACTGCACTTTTATCGCAACCATTTTTATTATTCCAGGCGCAAGTATAACGTACTTGAAAATAGTAAAATGCCTACATCAAAACAAATTCTCCGCCCATAATTTTGTATTTGTATCCCTCCATTTCAAATGTGTCGCCTTCGGACAATTTACCTATGTTTGGATAATCACCCGACAAGGTGTGAACGCTTCCTTTTGTTTTGTAGGCTATCGTTAAATGTTGTGGATTCGGTCGTCTTGGATCGACGCATAGAACGACATGAACTGGTACCTTTATTTGTTTGAAATAGTCAAAATCGAAAAGACGAGCGTCCTTGTCAACAAAGAGTATTACATCCTTATAATTCTCCTTGG
>JAHEMP010000122.1 GCA_024643585.1 Crocinitomicaceae bacterium
AAATGTAGTTTCTAAGGTTTTCAACATTTGGTCTATTGCAGAATTATCTTCCACTGCAGCGGTATTCATGCCTAAGAGTAAAAAGATAACCAAAGTTATAGCCATTGTTGGAAAAGTTGTAAAAGTCATGTAACGGATATGCGTAAACAAATCTGTTCCGGCCATGGCAGGTGCTAAATTTGTTGTGTCAGAAAGTGGTGACATTTTATCGCCGAAATAAGCACCAGAAATTATCGCTCCGGCTATCATCCCTTCGCCTAAACCCAATACTTGTCCAATGGCTAAAAGCGCTACTCCGACGGTAGCCACCGTGCTCCAACTGCTACCCGTGGCTAACGAAACGATTGCACTCACAACACAGGCAGCGAATAAAAATATGGAAGGATTTAATATTTGAAGCCCATAGTAAATCATAGTTGGAACCACGCCTGACAACACCCATGTTCCCGTTAAAGCTCCAATCATGAATAATATCAAAATCGCAGGAAGAGCAGACTTAATACTGCGTATCATTCCTTTGTGCATTCTTTTCCATGTAAAACCTACCCTAAAACCAAAAAGTATTGCGAAAGCAGCGCCAAGCAACAGTGCAATTTGATTTGGACCTTCAGAAGCGTTTCCACCGAAGAAATAGATGTTAAGTGCCAATAAGGAAACTAGAAAAAGGATAGGCAACAAAGCAATCGAGAGCGTTGTTTTTTGATAGGATTTACTGGACATTCATTTTGATTTTGAGCTAAAGATAAAAAACCAAATTAGAATCGGCAAAGTTGCCCGTAAATATGGGAAATAGAAATCCTATTTGTTCAATTCCTTCGACTCATTTATTCCCTTTGGATTGTAAAAACGAAGCAATAAAACCGGTAAAAGTGTCAAATCAGCAATTAAGGCTATAAACAATGTCATACAGAGCAGAAGCCCCATAATTGCAGTTCCTTGAAAACTAGAAAAAACCAACAAAACGAAGCCAGCACAAAGAATTAGAGTTGTAATGATCATGGCTTTACCTGTTGTTAGGTAACTACGTTTCAGCGCATACAATTTGGATCTCCCTTTCATCAATTCAAATTTGAATTTTCCAAGAAAGTGTATGGTGTCATCGACTGCGATACCGAATGCAATGGTGAAAATAATAGATGTACTAGTTTTGAGATTGATGCCAAAAGATCCCATCACACCTGCAATGAACAGCAAGGGAATTAGATTGGGAATCATGCTTATGACAACCATGGATAAACTTCTATAAATCAACCCCATTATCAAAGCCACAACCAGCACGGATATAGATATCCCTTTCAATAAACTCACGGATAGGTAGTTGATGTTTTTGTCCAACAAATGCGCTGTTCCTGTTACTTGAACGTTTAGGACTTTTCCAGAATTGCTTTTCTTTAAAAAGTTGTAAAGTTCTTTGTTTTTAGCTGTTATTATAAGGTTACCCCAGTCTGGTATGTTGCCTGAAATACGCATTATAGTTTCAGTTGAATCCATGAAACTTCGGTAAAGTTTACCTTGTCCTGCACGTTTAATCGGCCTTTTGAACTTGTTTATATCACTTTGCCTTTCGGGAAGAGAATAATAGTCTGTTCGTCCTGCATGTGAGGAACGATTTATCAATTTTAATGCTTTCACCAAGGAAATTTTAACCACAGCACCGTACTCTTCTTCCAAATAATCTTCCAGCTCCGAAATCGCTTGCAGCGATTCTTGATTCCAAAAACTTGCCTCTTCGTCTTTTAAGGTAATCGCTGCTTCAAACGGTCGCACTCCACCGTAATGTTTGTCTAAATAATTGAAGTCTTTTTTGATGGGTGCTTGCTCTGAAATTTCATCCACCAAATAATTGTTTGCCTCTAATTGAACACCACCCACAATGGTTAATACGACAAAAATGGTACTGATTGCAATTATTTTCTTTCCATTGCGCAAGGACCATCGGAACCATTTGGATAAACGCTTTTTCCAATAGGGATCTTCCGTTGTTTCGCGAACGTATTTTGGATCTGGGAAATAATAAATGATAATTGGCAACAATACAAAAGTCAGTATAAAAGCAATCATCACAGCAAATCCAGCAATCAAACCAAATACTTGAATTGGCTGAACATTCACAAAATACAATGAGAAAAACCCGATAGCTGTAGTAAATGAAGTCAAAAATGTTGCCAAGCCTACTTCGCGAATGGTCATTTTTATGCTTTCAAATTTGCCAATTCCAGTTCTAAAAGCATCCAAATAGCGCGACATGACGTGAATGACATCCGACATGGCAACCACAAAAACGATAGATGGTAATATTGACATTACGATACTTACTGGTTCTCCATACCAACCTATAAAACCCACCACCCAAATTACGGTTCCATAAA
The DNA here is from genome assembly GCA_024643585.1 of Crocinitomicaceae bacterium. Classification (GTDB taxonomy): domain Bacteria; phylum Bacteroidota; class Bacteroidia; order Flavobacteriales_D; family Crocinitomicaceae; genus UBA2040. Next base: position 2,370 of record JAHEMP010000122.1, read on the forward strand.
TTACCAATTGAGGCATTAAGAGTCCCCACATAGATCGAAAAGCAACGTAAAGGAAAAACAGTATGAGCACAAAACTCAAGGACATGAACAATATCATTTCAAACGACATCGTCTCGATATAGAATTTTTGACCTATCGTGCGGCCGGCCATTCGCACCTTGTCAAAGTTGTATTTTTTCAAAACAACATTGAAATCTTCAATTAGTCTATCACTTTTCTCCTTCGAAAGAAAATCTTCATGACGGATGAAAAGGCAAATGGATTTTTTATCCTTGGCAATAAGCGTATTTACCATTTCCACATTTTCCATCAAATCATGCTCGTCCTTTTTGAGACGATCTTCCTCGAAATTGATGTAAGGCCGTGAAGCCGTACCTCCTCCGCCAGGAAATATGTAAAACTCTTTTTCAGAAACTATACTGCGAGAAAAAAGAACATTGCTTGTTGTATCTATCTCTGCTTGAAAGCGCTTTACTTTTTTGAGAAAATTCCAATCAAATACAGTTGGATGGTTTTCTATCGCTATGAGAAGAAAGTCGTTGTCCGATTCAAATTTTTGTCGGTATTCATTAAAAAAGTCCGTTTCTTTATCCGTCATTGGAAAGAACTTCTCGAAATCATAGTCAATTTTAATTCTTGAAAATCCGGCTAAAAAAAATCCTGTAATTACAATCAGTAGAATTGAACTGTAAATGGTGTATCGCTTGAATTGGTTTTCACCAACGTTTTTTATCATGACTTCGTTTAAACAATTGTAAATGGTGATGTAAAATTACAGAGAACAATCAACTAAACAGTATGCCTTCAATATTGTTCTTTAGAATCTGAAATTATCATTAAATTTGCGTTAGTTTAAATAACACCTTTTTGAAATGAAAAGAATTCTACTTTCCTTACTTGCCTTAAGTTCAGCCTTTAACTTCTTTGGCCAAACTGCATTTACAAGCTCTAATGAGCCCACTATTGGTGAAACTCGTACTATGTATTTAGTCGATTCAAACGCAATGGATTTATCAAACATTACCGGTAATGGCGTTACTTGGAATTATGGATCTACAAATACATATGCCAATGAAACACGAACTATGGAAGCGGTAACCCCTGCCTCAACGGGTTATGCTTCAGATTTCCCTGGATCTACAATTGTCGTAAAAATTCAAGATTTTGCAAGCACCTTCATGTCTTCGAGTGCTTCAGGGAGAATTTCTCAAGGTTATTTGTTCGAAAGTGTAGATTTTGGGACAGTGAAAGCCAAATTCACAAGCGATCAAGAAAATATTATGAACTACCCTTTTGCTTTAAATGGTCAAGTAACAGATGTTTTTGGTGGGAATTTAAGCTTCACCTACCAAAGTATTCCTCAAAATCCATCTTGCACAGGAAACTCAAAAGTGACGTATGATGGTTTCGGAACCTTGGTTCAAGTGAACAATATTGCGGTTTCAAATATCTCTAGAGTCCATATCACGGATACCACCTTTACAACCATTCCTATTATTGGTAATACTCAAATTATTCGCAATCAATTTGAATATTACGATTTGGCAGCATCTAACAAATTACCCATTTTTGTGCATTCACGAGTGACCATTGAGGCAGGCTTTCCTGCTCCATTAGCAGAAATCAACATGGTTTTGTCTTCAGTTCCGGGTACGGCAACTGCAAGTATAAATGAAAACATTGCCAATGATTTCAAGGTATTCCCGAATCCAGCTTATGAATCTATTTCAATCCCTAACCTATCTTCATCTTCCAGAGTTACTTTGGTTGATTTGAACGGAAGAACCTTATTGTTGGATAAATCAAATAATGATCAATTCAATGTATCACAAATTGAAGCCGGCATTTACCTTCTAAAAATTGAAAACGACGGAAAAGTATTTACGGAACGATTGGTTATAGAGTAATCGTTTAAAAAACATAATCTAAAGGTTCATTTTTCATAAAATGAACCTTTTTTTGTGACCATTAGTCAACAAAACGTTATTGGTAAGATTATTCATCGCCATTTTCGAAATTCATGAAATGGTATTACTTTTGGTAACTCTAGAAAACATAAATGAAACATTTTACCCTTCTCCTTTTCCTTTTTATCTTAAAATTCACGAATGCTCAGGACTATCCCCTTCTAAAGGCGGAGGAACGTGCTTACTTGTATCATATTGTAAAGAAAAGTCCAATTTTAGAGAATAACATCGGGCGCTTTTTTGATTACCGAGGTCCGGCAATTAAACACTTAAATGGAGAAATCCACTTCGACTCCATTGAAGAAATCATCATCAATCAACCCGAAATGTTGATTATTCGCAGCGAAGAAATTGCAAAATCACCCATTGGATTGATTGCGGAAGCGGCAAATAAAATGGCTATATGGGAATTGAACAAAGCACTTTTAGAATCGCGCAAAGGAGGGGACGATAAAAACGAACATTTTACGAAAGAATACCAAAAATTTGAAAATTTTCTCATAGGTCATTTACCATCGAATGCTTTTAAATCCAAAGGAGATTCTTTGGTTATGCACTCGAAACTAGACCAAGTTTTTAATCCAAGTCTTTCCCTGGATGACAAAAAAGCTCTCTTGCAATCGTTCCGTTATCTTGATCAAGAAGATGCTTTACAAGTACTTAAAGCATTGAATTACGCTACGAATGCTTATACCGAGCAGCGGGCAAAAGAAATATATCTCGCATTGGGTGGTCAAGCCGACGTCTTTAACAATGTTTTGGTGGCTGCAGGCGACGGAAGTAATACATCGGGTTTGCTCGAAGAAAGAGAAAAAGACGAAAAAGGAAGATGGAACCGAGGTTTACCGAAAGCGGTGGGGCTATTTCCATATGACCTTTCCATCGTTGAAAAAATAAACGAAAAGAAAAAGAAAACAACAGTCATTGAACCAAATCGCGCCCCTGTCCGTGACTTTAAAACATCAGGAAACCACAGAATGACAAATGTTCATTTTGACGTATGGGGCTACAATGCTGAAAAACAAACAACCGTAGTCATCGAGAAAGAAGGAAAAACGTATCGCCTTTTCGGTTCTGGTGAAACGCGCTTCTTGTCGCCCGATTCTTCCTTTGCTGGCAGAGGAACCTATCAAAGTCTCATCGACGATTTAGAAAAAAACAAAATCGCCAACCTTGAAGAAATGATATACGGCAAAAAAGGATTCGACTATTGGATAGCCTACAACGAAAAGAAAAAAGTTGAGACTACCTTGAAAATAGAAAAAGCCGAAAAAAAATACAGCGATATGGGCTACACCCCTGTTACCACAAGTAAAAATGTAACGCGAAAAGTAAGAAAACAAAAGAGAAAAAGCAAGGTTCTAACAGATTATCAACCGAAGACAAAATCCAACAAAAAGAATAAAGCCGAAGGTCAAAGTGAAATTCTTTTTCAATACGAACGGAGAGCCGCCTACATAGCAAAAATAAAAGAGCTGGAAGAACAGAAAGAAGAAGCATTCGAAACCTTACAAACGTATCAAACACGTTTGGATGGATTAAAATCAAGATTTGGTTTGTACCCTTTGTCATATACTGAGCGCGATGGATTGTACATTTTTGAAGATTCGACAACCTTCGATATGAATACCCAAGAATTTGTTTTTCCTGCAACCAAAGACACTGTTCCATTCGAAGTGCGATTGTTGGCCATCCCCAACTCATCTTTATCTGAACAAGCCGATGAGGTTATGCTGCACATAAACGTAGTAGATGCTGAGCCTCACTTCGACGCTCGACTTCAACTAAAACTGAACGATATCTTTGAGTCCGATTCCTATACATTACAACACAACCTTCTTTCACAAAAGGACAGTGTTGCGATGCGCTTATTCTTTGAAGGCTTATTAAATAAAAAAGTAAATTTCTCAATAATAGCACGTGGAAACGGTGTCGGAAAAAAGATTGGTCACAGCATTCAAAAAGCGTATCCACAAAACGAAATCAGCGCATACCCTGGAGTTACAGACGAAGAAAGACTATTCAATAAAATGGATAGCAGCTTTGCTGATTTGCGTTTATCAGAGGTTTATGTGAATTTGGGAAGAGAAATAACATTGGAAATTAATTCATTTACAGATCCTGTTGTTTCCAATTTAAAACTCACTCAAGAGGAATTAAAAGAGCAAATGATTAAAAACGTTTGGTCGAAAAATGAAATCCTTAGCGCCTTGCGAACCGAAAGCATCCTGCGAAAATTGAAGGACGAAGTGAATGTTTTGGCCGGACAATATTTGTCGAGAACCGATGCGAAAATTGTAATTGATCGCTTTAACAAAGAGATTCAAAAAACCAAAATAAGCATAGGCAAATCTTCTCTCAAAGCTAATCTTTAGTGATATAGCACAAAGTTAAGCCATTCAATCTTCTCGAAAAAACTCATCTTTAAAATTCATCAAATACACCTTGTCGGTAGCTCGTGTAAGGGCTGTGTAGAGCCACCTAAAATAACTGGCGTCTAGCATTTCTTCGGTTAAATAACCTTGATCCAAAAACACATTTGTCCATTGTCCACCTTGTGATTTATGGCATGTAACCGCATATGCGTATTTCACTTGAAGCGCATTAAAGTGAGGGTTTTTCATTATTTTTTCGTAGCGCTTTCTTTTGTTGTGTTCGTCCAAATAATCTTGCTCCACAGCATAGAAAAGTTTTTTCATATCCTCTCTTGGTAAATTTGGTCCTTCCACGTC
>JAHEMP010000123.1 GCA_024643585.1 Crocinitomicaceae bacterium
TTCCCAAGTAAAAGAATGCACCGCTCAATTGCTACGTTATGCCAAAACAACGAATGTTCCCGTTTTCTTGATTGGACACATCACAAAGGAAGGTTCATTGGCTGGACCAAAAGTTTTGGAGCATATGGTTGATTGCGTTTTGCAATTTGAAGGCGACCGACAGCATGTTTATCGTCTGTTGCGTGCGGTAAAAAATAGATTTGGCAGCACCAACGAATTGGGTATTTATGAAATGGTGGGTGGTGGACTTCGAGAAGTACTAGATCCAACAGATATATTAATTCATCACAAAGATTCAGCACTTAGTGGAATTGCTTTAGCGGCTACAATGGAAGGCATGCGTCCTCTCATGATAGAAGTTCAAGCGTTGGTCAGCACAGCGGCTTACGGAACCCCTCAGCGATCATCTACAGGGTTCGATGCAAAACGATTGAACATGTTGCTTGCAGTTATGGAAAAACGCTGTGGATTCAAATTAGCAGCCAAAGATGTTTTCTTAAATATTACTGGTGGAATAAAAGTAGTAGACCCTGCAATGGATTTGGCCGTTGTGGCTGCAGTTCTTTCTTCAAACACAGATTTATCCTTGGATTCAAAAACAGCCCTTGCGGCAGAAGTTGGGTTGTCGGGAGAAATACGACCCGTTAGTCGCGTAGAACAAAGGATTGCAGAAGCTCAAAAATTAGGCTTCGAACGTATAATTATTTCAAAATACTGCAAAGGAATTTCTCAAAAAAACTTTTCAATAAAGATTGAAATGTGCGGGAAAATGGAAGAGGTTGTTAAAGCGCTTTTCGCATAGGGTCATAGGCTTTGAAGAGAGGCCGAGAGAGTAGACCTTTAAAGTTTCAATTTTGCATTGTGTTTCTCTAACAACGGCAAATAGGCATCCATAGAGAAATTATCTTCTCCAAAGAGGTTTTCTTGTCTATTGTCTGCTTGTTTTAATTTTATGGATCGAACAAAACGTCGAACACTATTCACCGAATCTAAAATTAAGCCCGGAACTTCGCAATTGTTGCCATTTTCATCTTTAGCCACCATGGTAAAATAAGATGAGTTGCAATGCTTCGTTTCTCCAGTGCGAATGTTTTCTGATTCTACTCTAAGACCAATTACCATAGATGTTTTTCCTGTAAAATTAACGGACGCTTTTAGGTTTACCATCTCACCCACTTCAATAGAATTTAAAAAATCGACTTTATCTACTGAAGCGGTTACACAATAGTTCCCTGAATGCTTTGAAGCACAAGCAAAGGCTACTTGATCCATTAAATTTAAAATATATCCACCGTGTATTTTCCCACTAAAATTAGAATGGGAAGGCAACATCAGCTGCGACAATACGACTTGCGATTCCTTTGCGTTTTTAAACTTTTTCATACCCATTGAAATTGATTAAAATGAAGTCAAATAATAGTAGGTACCCAAGACGAATAAAACACTTTCACCAAAAAAGGAAAGATAAAACTGTTTATTCTCAATTTTATGCAAGCCGTAATAAAATGGCACGTGAAGTAGGACAAATATTGAAGTGTAAAGCGGAGAATTAAAAAACCCGAATAAGAAAATAAAAAATGGTAAGGTTAACAACACCGATATCATGAATGTTCTGCGTTCACCCACGATTTGGGCAATTGTCTTTAAAGCAATACTATCACTTTTAATATCGGGAATATCGAATAAGATTGTGATACCTAAAATATACAGATATTGACAAACAAATAGCGCGGTAAACCACCAAATCGGATCGATATTATTTTGAAGTCGACTTAGCGTTTGATACGGTAAAATGAAAATGATTACAAAGAAAACTAACGTAATTAAAAAGACTTTTAAGCTAGGTATTTCTCTTAAATTGTACTTGCCGATTTTTACAACATAAAATATGGATACTAAAGTGCAAAATCCGATAATTGTATAATTGAATTCGGACGCTATAAAAAGTGGCAAACCAAAATACGCAATTCCCGAAACAGCAAATAACAATATCAATTCAACCAATCTTTTATTATTGCTCATCCATATTATTCTCGGAGTTGCTGTTAACAAATTGGTGAAATTCATTTTGTAATAACGTTGTCCGCAATACACCAAAAGAGTCGTGCAAAAAACAAATAGCGCAACGGATTTCAAACCAAAACGCTCTGTAAATCCATAGGAAAGTGCTGCAGCGCAAAAACTCACCCAGATATTACTGTAAACAAGAAAATTTAAGGCTTTAATTTCTCATGGATTTGGTTAAACACTAATTCGACAGTTATATCTTCCAGACAATTGCATTTCTTTTTGTTGGCACATTTGCAAACTTCGTGAGCAGTAATGGTTGAACTATTTTTTCCCAATGGCATCCACCGACCTGGGTGCATTGGTTTTTTAGGTGTAAAAAGTCCTATACAAATCTTGTTAAGGCTTCCAGCTATGTGCAACGGACCGGTTGAACAAGCCACTAATCCATCCGAATTATCTATGAACGATATTAATTGGTCCAAACTGAATTTCCCGGTTGTGTCCAGTATATTCTCAGAAAACACTACATTTTTGCGAATTTCTTTACCTTCCTTCTCTGTTCCAGTAAAATAAACTCGAAATCCAGATGTAACTAGTCGGTGCGCCAATTCTTGGTATTTTTGAATTGGCCATTCCACAGCACTCCCTTGTGATTTTGCATGTAAAATGATCTTCTTTTTATCACTTTCAAATTCTATTGGAATGGCAATATTGTCAGCTTGGAAATAATTTAAATTTGAATTGATCTCATCCAAAGTTGGCAATTTTGAATACCCAAATGGCTCGAGCAAATGAAAATTGAGCTGGGCTTCATGATCATTCGATTTTTTTCTCGTAAAGTTAATTCTGTGATTACACGTCAACAAATGGAAAGACCTATGTGAAGTTCCAATACGATGTGGGATTTTGACCTTTTTGGCCAATTGTGCAATGACTTTGTTTGGAAATACGTGAACAATTGCGTCTGCTTTTATCGCTCTTAACTTCTCAAGTTGCATAACAGTAGGACTGTTTAATAGCTCGGTTGCATCCATAATTTCATCCACTGCTTGGCAACGTTTTACCACCGGAATTGTATACGAACTTGCTAAAAAAACAATTTTCATTTTTGGGAAATCTCTTTTCAGAGCCGCACAAATTGGCAGTGTTAAAAGTACATCTCCTATACTATCTGTGCGGGAAATAATTACGGTTCCCTCTTCTATGTTAAGCTTTTTGCTCACGATTCAAGCGTCTTAATTCTTTGTATTTAACAATGTTCGATAGGGCGCTAATTCTTGCAATATGATACCCCATTTTTCCATCTAACCAACCCCCTTTAAAAAAGAACATACCGAAAAACCTTCCGGCAGCGCTAACATAAGGTTTTAAAAATGATGCTTTTTTTCCTGCTTCGAAATGTTTTTTAGCCGTCAATATAGAATATTTATCTGCTCTGGCTCGGTGATCTTCAAAGGAATAATAAGAGTAATGCTCCAAGTGTCCTTCCAACATTTTTGTTTCAAAATTATCCGGAAAACTAAGCGTTTCGTGCACGAAAGCGCCCTCCCATTTACTCCCTTCTTTCGGAAATATTCGAACTTTTACATCCGGGTACCATCCAGAGTGACGAATCCATTTTCCCATGTAGTTGGTTAAGCGGTTTACGGAATATACACCCGAAAAACCATTTCTTTTTTGAACAAGAATGGCGTTTTTCAATTCGTGATCCACCACCTCATCAGCATCCACTGAAAAGATGTAATCGCTGGTCGCAAGTGAATTCAAATAATTTTTAGACTCTGCATACCCTTTCCACTCACGTTGTTCTATGCGAACTCCTAAAGCTGTGCATATGGAAACAGTGCCATCTGTTGAGAAAGCATCTAAAACAATAATTTCATCGGCAACACCTTTCAATGCTTCGATGCATCTCCCAATGTTTCTTTCTTCGTTTAAAGTAATTATGACAGCCGAAAGTTTACTTTCCATTTTAAAGGATTTCTATGCTTTTTAGGATAGCTTGGACTTCGCGAAGGGGTTGCGTCCATGAAGTGGTAGACGGAGCATCAACATATCCGCTCACGCAAACCAGCTTTTTTGTTTTGGGTTGAATAAAATGATACGCCCAAAAACAACCGCCTGGACCATGTTTACCAACGCCCTTAAACACAAACATTCCGCGCATTTCATACACCCTCAATTTGCCATTTTGGGTTGTAGTAAAATTTCCTTCAGGATATACCATTTTAGTGTATTGCGTGCCCATATACATACCTTCATACGAATAGGGAACATTGTATTTTAACATCGTGTCTCGAGCTTGTAAAAGACTCGCTAATTCAAATTGAGTGGAATCAGAATAATCGTATTGATAGACTGTTAATCCAGAGAAAATTGTTCCTGCATCTTGTTTTCCAGCGCCAACGAATTCAATTGGACGTGCCGCACTTGGGAATTCAATTCGGAAAAAATTTGTCCGGGTCGTCACCAATTTAGCCGCATCTGGCAAAGCAAACCTAATTCCAAAGTTTTTAGCCACTTGTTTCTCTATACTTATATTCGGAGTTGATTTATAATATTTAAGTATCCGTTGCCACTCCATTAGGTCGAATTCGTTGTGAACGCTTCCCAAACCAAGTTTGCATGTTTGAACCAGTTGATTGTAATCTTTGCCGATTACATCGACCACCAATTGGTCCGTTGCCCAAACACCCGTCCTTTTTTCAATTTTCCCATTTTCACCTGTTAGTTTTGGGTCTATTGACAAGAATAAAGTATTTCTATATCTTTTGACGCCTTGTGTAAAATGTTGCGGTGTTTTGTGGATTAATTCGAAAGTCGCTACGTCAGGAAAATAAGGCATAATCCACTGGGTGAGATTAGAATCCAGAATCGCTTTGATTTCAGACTCCCATATATCTTTGTCACAAACAACTAAAATTTCGCCTACTTTTCCTGTAACAGCAACCCCGGACGATTTGTACCTATTGGAATCGATTTCACATGCTGTTAAGGAAATGAATAAAGCAAGCATCGCTATTAAAGTTCCCTTCATCTCTGTTATTTTATGCGTAGTTTTTGACCTACATCCAAACGATTAATGTTCACCTTTGGGTTGAGTGATTTTAATTGCGTCTGCGTTAATCCATGTCTTCTTGCAATGGTAGAAAATGTGTCTCCGGAACGAACAGAATAGTATTTTACCACTGGTTTAGGAGCACTTTGTGTCGCTGCCGCTTTACCTCCAATTTTAAGACGTTGTCCAGCATACAAAGTAGTTTTAGACATATTGTTCCAGTCCATGATTTCCCTAACGGTTACTCCGTATTTTTCGGCAATTTTATTCAAGGTTTCACCTCGTCGGACTGTATGAGAAATAACTTTGTTGTTCGCTGCAGGATTTAGTATTTCTGTTTCGTCAATCACGCCATCCTCACTTTCCGATTTACCATCTGCAATTAAATTCGTTGAATCTGCATTTTCTGGCGTAACAATCGTTGGTCCATAAATTTGTTCTTCCATTGAAATAATCTTCCCTATTTCAGCAAAAGGTCCTGTTATGCATTGCGGAGGATCCGTTTTTGGTATGTAATTGGTTTTGTAAATTGGATTCAATGTCTTTATTTCGTCTAAATCCCAACCCGTAACACTCGAAATTTTATCCATTCGAACACCTTGTTTTAAGCAAATTGTATCCAATTGAGAATTGTGCAATTTTGCCGGAAACGGGATGATATTGTGTTCTTTATGGTAGGTTAAGATATAGGCCGCTCCAATAAAGTTGGGCACATACCCTTGCGTTTCTCTGGGTAAAAACGGACGTACTTCCCAATACGAAGTTTTGCCTCCAGATCTTCTAATCGCTTTGTTTACATTTCCAGGGCCAGCGTTATATGCAGCCAAAGCCATGTTCCAATCGTTGTATATTTCGTATAGCTTTTTCAAATATCGGCATGTGGCATCAGTAGCCATTACCGGATCCATCCGTTCGTCGATGTAAGAATTCTCTTCAAGTCCATAATACAAACCTGTTCTATACATGAATTGCCACAGACCCAAAGCCCCTGCTCTTGATTTTACTTGTGGCCTTAATCCACTTTCAATTACAGCGAGGTATTTCAATTCGATTGGCATTTCGTATTTAGCCAACATCTCCTCGAACATATCAAAATAAAGAGCACTTCGTCCTAAGACAACACGCGTAAAATTTCTTCTATTTTCCGCAAAATATTTTACAATGGAAAGTGATGCCGCATTGCATTGAAACTCAAAAGGGCTCATATTGTCCATCAATGCCAAACGTTGACAAAACAATTCATCGGAAACTTTAGGTATTTCGTTTGCCTCGTAATTCAAGGCCTTCATTATAGAATCGTAATTTGTGGAATTGGCGTACTCTGAATAAAACGCATTCAAACTTTGTTCCACCATATTTACAAATCGCTCGCCTTCAGGACTGACAGTTACCTGCGCAGCTCCAGAAAAACCAATTATAATCGTAAAAGCAAGGATTTTTATTCTCATTCTTTATTTTTGAACTAATTCGAGCAACTCATTGCAAAAACCATACATTTCTTTTTCTTCAAAATTTCTGGCCATTATTTGGATTCCAAAAGGAAGGTTATTTTCATCTTTTCCAACCGGCAAAGAAATAGCGGGATTCCCTGTTAGATTGGCATGAACCGTAAAGATATCTTGTAAATACATCTGGATGGGATCTGTCAACCCGTTCAACGGAAATGCCGGCGCAGGGGTGGTGGGCATAAGAATGAAGTCCGCATCGGACAATATTTCATCCGTTCTCCTTTTCAAAACCGCACGAACCTTCTGCCCTTTTGTATAATAGGCGTCATAATAACCGTGCGACAATACAAACGTCCCAGCCATTATTCTTCGCTGAACTTCAGGTCCAAAACCTTCCGATCTGGATTTTTTATAGGTCTGCTCAACGCCAACTGCCGAAGAGCTTCTGTGTCCGTAATGCACGCCGTCAAAACGTGACAAATTAGATGATGCTTCCGCGGTGGTTAAAACATAGTA
>JAHEMP010000124.1 GCA_024643585.1 Crocinitomicaceae bacterium
GAAAATGGATCACACTTCATCTTTTGGGCATTGAAACAGGCCAAGGACCGTTTCATATGAATTGCTGAAGTCACAAGTAGATTTTTTTTCATTTCTGGAAAAGAATCTTTTAGCAACTTTGCAGTGTTTCTAGCGTTTTCATACGTATTCTCCGACCTATCCTCAATAATAATATCTTCTATTGGAATGTTCCATCCTTTGATCACTTCGCCGATTTGTTTTGCTTCGTGCAAACCTCGATCCCGAAGCATACCAGAATTTCCTGAAATCAATATTTTTCTAACTTTCCCTCTATGGTAAAGATCAAGGGCTTGCCATATCCTATCGCCATTGTATCCAAGACTTAATCGTTCCAAATCATTGTTATAGGAAGCCATACCGGTCAATACAATAGCACAATCGTACGATTTGATATCTGCAATTTTCCTTCCTGGCACCTCCCAGTGTCTAGTGAATTCAAGAAAAATTACAGAATTTGAAAAAAATAAGAAAAAAGAAAAACAGACTATCAGTAATTTTTTCGAGAAAGGTTTTTTAAACCAAATAATGCCAATAAGAAACAGAAAAATCAACCAAGTAAAAGGCTGTGTAAGAAACAATAATATCTTCGATAAAATAAAAAACATAGCGATTTTCAGGTTTTAAAAGATATTTTACCTTTGTTCGAGATATCAAAAATAACAAAAATACAATGGAAAAATTAGAGAGTATATTAGGAATTTCAGGAGGTGAAATCTATCAAATCATATTAAGCAAGGGTGTTTCTTTGCTTATTGCAGTTGCGATATTAGTCCTTGGGTTTTGGACTGCAAAGTTGATTTCGAGAACAATCCGAAAAGGCATGAAAAAAGGTGATTTAGATCCGGGACTAATAAGTTTTATTTCAAGTCTGGTTTCTGCAATTCTTAAGGTTTTAGTTATTATCACTGCCATGTCGCAGTTAGGCATTGAAATGACTTCATTTGTCGCCATACTTGGTGCTGCTGGTTTGGCCATTGGTATGGCGTTCTCGGGAACGCTTTCCAACTTCGCAGGTGGAGTTATGATCCTAATTTTTAAGCCTTTTAAAGTTGGTGATTTCATCGAGGCTCAAGGAGAAATAGGTACCGTAAAAGAAATTCAAATTTTCAATACTTTTTTAAGCACTAATGACAACAAAACAGTGATTCTTCCAAACGGACCGCTCGCAAATGGTAATATCGTTAATTATACCAAAGCTGAAAATCGTCGTGTTGATTTCACCTTTGGAATAGCATACGGTGACAATTATGACAAAGCAAAAGACCTGTTAAATAAATTCATTGCCGAAGACGATCGTATTTTAACGGACCCCGCTCCGTTTGTTGGATTGGGAGCCCTCGCAGATTCTTCTGTCAACATTACAGTTCGAACCTGGACACCAGTCGAACACTATTGGCCTGTTTTCTTTGATTTGAACGAGCGCGTTTACAAAGAATTTTCAAAAGAGGGACTTAATATTCCGTTTCCTCAAATGGATGTGCATGTTAAGTCGTAATTATTCAATTGCTTACCAATCAATCGGCAATTCCTACAAAACAATCAATTATAAATGATTCCTTCAAATTATCAGACATTAATGACTAATTTGTGGCAAGAAATAAAATTTAACAACATGAAAAAAATTGGAATAACTCTATTATTTGTAGGCTTAAGTCTATTCTCTTCTGCTCAAAATGAAACTGTAGAAACACCTCAAAATTCAGATCCTACATATGTTGGTGGACAAGAAGCAATGACGAAACACATTTCTACTAATTTGCGCTATCCCGAGGATGCAGTAAAGAGTAAAACACAAGGAACAGTTTACGCGTCCATTACAATCAACGAAGAGGGAAGAGTTATCGATGTGAAAATCTTACGCGGAGTTTCCGAATCGATCGATCTTGAAGCTACTCGTGTCATTAAAATAATGCCAAATTGGAAACCGGCAATATCGGCAGAAGGCAAACCGATTACTTCCCGTGTTTCCTTGCCTATTAAATTCGCATTGAATTAAAAAAGCGCATCAAGAAACAAAAAAGGGTCTGAAATACTATTTCCGACCCTTTTTTATGATATTAACTTTTTCACCAAAACATTTAGCGAAAAAAAAAGAAGAACGTTTGTTCTTCTTCTTTTTGTGATCCCGCTGGGGCTCGAACCCAGGACCCATACATTAAAAGTGTATTGCTCTACCAGCTGAGCTACGGAATCCTTTTCAAAGAGGTTGTAAATATTATCTATTAATTACCCCGTTTGAGGGTGCAAATATAGCGGTATATTTTTTGTCTACAAGTTCAAAATGACTTTTTTTTGAAATTATTTTCAATCTTATTCCTAACCATTTGATTCATAGTAAGAGCGGATATGAAAAAATTTACTTTCAACCATTCTGTGAGTCCATAATTGTTCATCAAAAGACTTCTTGTATTTTTACAGCATCAAATTGCAATATGCGTATTTTTCTAATTGGGTATATGGGTTCAGGTAAGAGTTCGACGGGGAAGCGATTGGCTCGAGCATTAAACTTGCCTTTTTATGATACGGACAAGGAAATTGAAAACGAACAAAATAAAACCATAGAGGAAATTTTCAGTGATTTTGGCGAAAATTATTTTCGATCTATTGAACATGAATATTTATTGCAACTTCAATTGCGTAACATCGATGGTGTTTTCGCTACAGGAGGCGGAATGCCCTGTTTCAATGACAACATCCAATTGATGAATCAACTTGGTGTTTCTATTTTTCTTGATAGACCTGCGAAGGAGTTGGTGCAAAGAGTAGAAACCAGCAAAAAAAGCAGACCTTTAATCTCTAATAAATCAGATGTTGAGTTGCTAAATTTCATTGAATATCAGCTAGAAAACAGAAATTATTTTTATAAAAAGGCAACGATAATCGCTGAAAGAGACTGTCAAGATATAAAATCATTGGTTCACTTAATCACTGAGAAGTCTTACAAAAATGAAACAGAGATCTTGGATTATAATCATTCTTCTTTTTCATCCTTTTTGGAAGGAATTGAAGGGGTTGGAAATCCTTTAGATCAACTATTGAAAACCTACCAAAAGGTGCGAGACCATTTCCTCTACGATCCCTATCATTTAGATTTGAGACCGGAAGGATTGAAAGCAAGCTCCGTTCTTTTAAAAAAAAGAGCGTGGTGTGTCGAAAAAGCCAATGTTATGGCTGCGTGCGGCAGACGACTAGGTTTCCCTACTCGACTCTCGTATGCAATCGTAACCAATCATATTGGCATTGAAAAATTAGAATCTTATTTACGTCGGCCAGAAATAGTATTCCACGGTTATGTCGAAATATTTATAAATGGGAAATGGGTTTCTTGCACTCCTGCTTTCGATAAAAAAGTGTGTCGACTATCTGGTGTAGAACCTTTGGAATTCGATGGAAAACAAAATTCACTTTTTCAAGCCTTCAAAGGAAAAGAAAGGTTTATGGAGTATATCCATTATTATGGCCATTTTGCCGATGTGCCTATTCAATTGATGAACAGTGAAATGAAAAAATATTACCCTCACCTATTTGACGAAGTATACGATACTAAGGAATTTTCTTTTTATCATTTGTAAAGCCAAAACGGCTATTTGACAACGACTATCAAGTATTTTGTTACCTTCCAAAAAGAGCGTAAATCATTTATAATCAACTTCGTATTATTTCCAGAAGACTGCAAAGTAAAGGAACTTGGGGAATGCGTAGAAACAATTTGAATTTTCGATCCAGAAATCAATATTTCCTTTTTGTTTCGAATATCAATGCGCGTAAAGTAATCTTCATTAAAGTCGTTCTTTAAATTGACTTTTTTGCCAATACCAATAAAGCCATTGCTCCTATCAATTACGCCATTTTTTTCTAATTCTTTTTCTGTTCCATAGACAAAATAAGCCGTATTCATCTCATCCGACAATACCTCTACTTCATAATCTTTTTGTTGATACGCATCAAACAACAAGGCATAGTCTTCGTTTTTTCTTTCTAAGTCCTGTTTCAAACTTAAAATTTGTTCGTCTTTTGCAGCAATGTCTTCCATTAACCGTTTTATCATGTTGTCCAATTCCACGATCTTTAATCCGCTCGACTTCATAGACTCCTGCATCTGAGCTACTTTCTTAGCGTTTTCCTCACGCAAATAATTAATGTGCTTAATTTCTTCAAGCACCATCTCTTTTTCTTCTGACGCCAATTCGGGATTTTGACTTTTCACTCTTACATTTTCTTTTTTAATTCCTATTGAAACTAAATTGTCTTGAATTTCATTGAAAAACGAAAGGGATTCGTTGATTACAGAGTCCTTCAATTCAGCGTCCAACTTCATTTGCTCCAGTTGACTTTGTAAAGTTGTGATTTCCTCGGTCTGAGAATTTTCGGTTGTTGATTCTGCTCTGCACGCTGCAAGGAGAACAATAAGTGTAAGGCTTCCGATTAATTTCATCATAGAATTGTATATCTTTAAGACTTCCTTTTAAACATAGGAACACCGAAAATTAATAAAAAATGACAGTAAAAACACTTCTCTCTTTCCTTTTTTGTGCTTTTTTAGCAACAGGTTTCTCCCAAAAAATAAAGTATACTTTGAGAATGGACAGACCTCAAACACACTACTTTCAGGTAGAAATTGAGCTAACGGATTTCAAGGAATCCGAAATCGAAGTTAAAATGCCAGTGTGGTCTCCAGGTAGCTACTTGGTTCGCGAATTTTCTAAAAATGTAGATCAAGTATTTGCTTTAGATGATAAAAATAGTGAGTTACCAATTCACAAAACATCCAAAAATTCATGGTCCATTAAAAAGGGTAAATCCAAAAAAGTAACGGTACTTTACAAAGTTTATGCTTTTGAACTTTCTGTTCGAACCAGCTTCTTGGATTTAACCCACGGTTTCGTAAGTGGTAGCGGTGTTTTTATGTATGTTGCGAATCACAAAAAAGTAGGTGGCACATTGGAAGTTAAACCTTACAAAGACTTCAAACAGATAACCACTGCTTTGCCTTTGAATACTGAACAAATGGCAAGTGACGGAGCAAAAATATATGCCTTTAACGACTATGATCATTTGGTGGATTGCCCAATCGAAATTGGAAATCAAAAAGTTTTTGAATTCAATGCGGCAGGTGTCAAGCATACTGTTGGCATATTTGGCGATGGAAACTACGATGTTGAGAAATTGAAAGTGGATATGGCCAAAATCGTTTCAGCAGCAACAGACGTTTTCAAAGAAAATCCGAATAAAAATTACACCTTTATTATTCACAATGTCGAAGACGGACAAGGTGGATTGGAACATTCCAACAGCACCACGTTAAGTGTAAATCGTTGGACATACCAAGGGCCGAGTTACACTGGATTTTTATCGCTGGTGGCACATGAATATTTTCATTTATGGAATGTAAAGCGAATTCGACCTATAGAACTGGGTCCTTTTAATTACGACGAAGAAAATTACACCACGCTTTTATGGGTCATGGAAGGTTTTACTTCTTATTACGATGAATTGTTAATGCTTAGAGCTGGATATTACAATTCAGATGAATATTTATCTAAATTAAACGGAACCATCAATTATGTTGAAGGATCAATCGGTGCTCGTATTCAACCATTAGCAGATGCGAGTTACGACGCCTGGATAAAGGCATACCGTCCGAATGAAAATAGTTCGAATACTACAATGACTTATTATTCTCGTGGTCAATTAATGGCCGCGCAATTTGATGCTATGATTGTTGCGAAGTACGAAGGAAAAAAGTCACTGGATGACTTCATGCAACTACTTTATAACAAGTACTTCAAAAAACAAGATCGCGGTTTTACAGATAAAGAATTTCAAGATGACCTATCTTCTTTCCTAAATCAAGATATGACCGGTTTTTTCGACAAATATATTCGCGGTACGGAAATTCCAGATTATGAATCTTGTTTTTCTCAAGTAGGTGTAAATGTTATTAGAAATACGATAACAGAAACTTCTTTTGGAGCAAAATATGGGGATGTTGGAGGAAAAACTATAATACGATTTGTAAGACGCGGATCGGCAGCTGAAGACTATGGTTTTAGTGTTAACGACGAGATTATTGCCGTTAATGGATTTAGAATCAATTCAGATGACTTTAGCTCTGCCTTAAACACGTTGTCTTCAAATGACGCTCTAAATGTTCTAATTTCAAGGGACAATGTCTTAATGGAATTGAAAGCAACCGTTTCCGAATACAGCTATCCTAGATTTAAACTTTCGATTTCTGAAGAAAATCCGAAGAATGCTTTGAGAGATTATTGGTTGCGTTAATCCTAAAATCAAGCGACGTGAAAAACCAAAAATTTATTTTCTTCAGCTTATGGATTGTATCCTTTTTCTTTTCGTGCAGTCCTGTCAAGGTGGTGTCCGTAAAACTTGAAAAACCAAAAGGTAGTAAATATCCCTCAGCACAAGTAGAGCCAAGTATTGCAATTCATCCGAAGAATCAAAATATTCAAATTGCAGGTAGCGTTTTAGATGACTATTACTATTCAATCGACGGAGGAAAAACTTGGACAAGCAAAACTCTGAGAAGTAAATATGGCGTTTATGGAGATCCTGTTTTACTCTTCGACACGACTGGACGAGCTTATTATTTTCACTTAGCTTCCGTAAAAAAAGAAAGTCATTTGGATAGGATAGTTTGCCAATATGCAGATAATGTTGATTCGATTTTTTCAGAAGGGAGTTCGCCAAGACCTTTGGGCACAAAAGTTCAAGACAAACATTGGATTTGTGTAGACCCAGAAACAAATGCATTGTACATGACTTGGACACAATTTGATGCTTACAACAGTCAAAATTCTTCGGATTCTTCGATAATTGTTTTTTCAAAATCTGCGGATCAGGGCAATACATGGACGACTCCTATCCGCATCTCCAAATACGGTGGTGATTGCTTGGACGATGACAATACGGTCGAAGGAGCCGTACCTGCTGTTGGAAAAAACGGTGAGATTTTT
>JAHEMP010000125.1 GCA_024643585.1 Crocinitomicaceae bacterium
ATTGGTAGGTGATTTCTTGTTCGTTAACAAAATGGCTTATGGTCCAAAAGTACCCGTAACGCCTTTGTCCTTTCCTTTGGTTCACAATACCGTTCCATGGATAAATATACGCTCCTACTCCACTTTGGAAACTTGCAAATACACGCGACTTCCTGGATTTAGTGAGGTGAATCGCAATGATGTCGTTGTATTCAACTACCCTTCTGGTGATACGGCTGTTTACGATCCCAGAATGCCAAATGGTTTAATGGGACACGATTACCACGGAATTGTGATTCGTGAAGCTCAACGCCTATGGGTAGATGAAAAATTGAATGAGAAAAAGGCCGGGGTAACGCAGTATTTCTCCGATAGTATTGTAAAAGCAAATGCGGGTCAAAACCTAAATATGCAAGCTGTCAATAACTATGCGGCTTCTCTTGCTACAAATTATTTAACAGAGAAATTTGCCGATTCATTCATTAAAGACATGGACTTTTGGATGAATAAAGCGCGTAAAATGATTGCTGTTGATAAAAAAACCATGGACAACGAAGGCGTAATTATTGAGCACGGCGGAGCCATTGCAAGACCAGTAGATAAACGCGAAAACTATATAAAAAGATGTGTTGCAATACCTGGTGATGAGGTTGAGATTATTAAATCAGTGCTATATATTCAGGGTAAACCTGCGTTCGTGGCAGAAAACCAAAATCTTCAATATTTAGCATACAATTTCAAACCCGTTTCGAAGGATAGAATGCAGGAAAAATATGGTCTTGAAGAAGAAAGACAAGACTATTTTGAAATTGATCAAACAGGTGTCAATTATATGATAAATGCCACAAAAGCGGAAATGAAAAAATTGAAAAGAGATTTCCCAGAGACAAGATTTGAGATCAATCTATCACCGCAGTATTCTGATACATCAAATTCAAAACCAACGGGGCTTCAAATGTTGAATAATTTAAGTATGTTCCCGAAAGATCCATATATAAACAATACTGTTAGTGATTTCAATAAATTTAAAGTTCCAGCTAAAGGTGCTACCGTACAATTGAATAAAGACAACATTGCATGGTACCGCAGAATCATTACTGCATATGAAGGTCATTCTTTGATGGAAAAAGGAAATGACATTTTTATTGACGGTAAAAAAGCGACTAGCTATACCTTCAAAATGAATTATTATTGGTTGATGGGTGACAACAGATACAACTCAGCAGATTCTCGGGTCTGGGGATTCGTCCCTGAAGATCATGTTGTTGGCCGGGCATCAATGGTTTGGTTTTCGAAAAGTCCATACATGGGTATACGCTGGGAGCGTTTGTTCAAAATGATACACTAAGTTGATTTCGGCCTTTGCGACATCTTATTTTCCTTCAATCAGTTATTTGAAGGCCATGTGTAATACAGAGAACTCGATTATTGATATAGGTGAACATTATCCAAAGCAGACCGAAAGAAACAGACTTATTATTTTAAGCGCTAATGGTCCTCAAAGATTAACAATACCGGTGGTTCGACCTTTAGGCAACAAAACACCAACAGGTAAAGTTAAAATTAGCTATGCTGAAGCATGGGAACGAGACCATTGCCGAGCAATCGAGGCAGCTTATGCATCGTCTCCATATTACGAGCATTATTCAGAAGAGGTATTTGAATTAATCAATTCTAAAAACGAATCTCTGATTGACTTTAATCAATTAATTTTGAATAAAATCATCAAATGGCTTGAATTGCCTATTGAAAATGAATTTTCAATAGATTATTTGGAAGGAGAACTTAATGAATTTAGGAATTTTAATTTCCAATTTCAAACTACTGAATACAAACAAGTTGACTTTGGACAAACTTCTTTTATCGAAAATTTGTCCGTTTTAGATTCATTGTTTTGCTTAGGGCCAATGGCACGAAAATTAATAATCCCGTGAAGCGTGTCCCTTCAGCAAATAACTAACTTTAACGCATGAAAACCTTATCCTTAATCGCTCTTTTTTTTGTTTTGGGCATATCGTATGCTCAAAACACGGCAACAGTATTGTTTTACAATGTCGAAAATTTATTTGATACGGTCGATGCAGTTGATGTACTGGATGAAGAATATCTGCCATCAGCTCCGAAAAACTGGAATACAGATAAATACTCTAAAAAAATCCAAAGAATTACCCAAGTCATGAACGAGTTCGAAAACATTGGATTAATGGGACTCTGCGAGATCGAAAACAAAGCGGTGGTTCAGGATATCGTTAAGAACCAAAAACAAAAATTAAAAACTGTTCATTTTGAGAGTGCTGACGCTAGAGGTATTGATGTGGCCTTGCTCTACAACAAAAAAATATTTTGTTTGAAAGATCAAGGTTATATTCGTTTCACACTTTCAGTCAACGAAGAATCAAAAGCTACGCGCGATATATTATATGCAAAATTTAAGCAGGAAAAATCCACTTTGTATGTTATGGTAAATCATTGGCCAAGTCGCAGTGGTGGTGAAAAAGAAACAGAACCAAATAGAATGCTCGCGGCTGAAATGGCTAAGAAATTCATTGATGACATAATGGAAAAGGAGCCGGAGACCAAAATCATATTTATGGGCGATTTAAACGATTACCCGACTAATAATTCAGTCAAATTAATTGATGAAAAATTAGACCCGATGATTAATAAAACTTCTGGTAGCCTTGGTGGTTCATATAGTTATAAAGGCGAATACGACGTATTGGATCATATTATGGTTTCTCCAAACATGAATTCCCAAGAGGGTCTTCGTGTACAAAAGGACTCAGGGAAAATTAATGAATTCCCTTATCTTTTAACCACCTACAAAGAGAGTACTGTTCCATTTCGAACCTATGCTCGGGATGAATATTTAGATGGTTATTCGGATCATTTACCGGTTTCTATAACAATCGTCTATTGATTTGTAAAATCAAGAGGTAATTTTTCTTTGTACAGGTATTTTTTCTGAGAACTTTCAAAGGGTCTGTAGACATAGTAAACATAATTGTCAAAAACTTGAATTTTCTCTAAATACTTGAAATTCAATTGATATTTGGTTTCAATATTACCTGTTTTAGGATCAATTTTACCTAAATAACTAGTGCCAACTTTTTCATACCAGGCATAAATGTTGTCGTTTTTTCGATCTTGCATGAGTTCAGCTTTCCAACCGGACGTTTTCTTATCTAAGTGATGATTTATTTCTGAAGATTCCAATATTAGCCCTTCTAAATCATGGGTAAACATTTGATTTCTATAATAATCAAAAACCAACAGCTCTTTCCCAACCTTAAAAAAAGGTGCATACAATTCTTTGTAATAAATCGATTGAGTAAAGTAATTTGCACCAACCCAAATTTCAGCGTCAATACCTGTTTCGTATTCCAAATTTTTCGCCCATATTTTAGTTCTAATGTCCACCCATTTGTATTCCGATAGATAAAGTTCCATCATTAAATCATCGCGTATGGTTCTAAATTTGTCATAAATTGTATCCGTTTGGTCGTATTTCCAGTATGAAAATTCTGGATACAATTCATTGAAGTCTGAATAGTACATTTGAAATCCATTGGTATCTAGGATCGGTGCTACGTATCGGTAGAAATAGTCTTTTTCCAATTGTGCCAATTTCAATGTGCTACCCTCAACCATTAGCGTAAAAACTCTATTTTGACAAATAACATGAACATTTCCTCGGTAATCCTGAATTAATTTCTCTGCAATTCCCGGAACAGCGAATGTTTGCAAAATATTTTGCCCATCAAACAAGAGTACTTCCGAACCTTTTTTTAGTCTTTTGGAATAGGTTAAAAGCATCAAATTACCATTGGGTAACACCGCGAAATCCTCCACATGAAGTCTTGAACTCCTAAATACAGTATCAACAGCACCTGGCGCTTTTACAACAACTTCCTTAATTTCTTGAACTTTTTCGGACTTCAGGCGAATTACTAATAAAATAGTGTCACTTTTCATTTCAAATTGTCGCTCAAAAGAATAGTATTTCGGATGAGTTACACTAAGATTCGTTTTTTTATCGTTTTTAAAAACGGTTTCAACTTCACCACTTGTATTAGAATTGCCGATAAATAGTATTTTATCTTGAGAGAGAGTTACTGTTGCACCATAAATAGCAGAGTCATTTTTAATATCCAATATTTTTAATTTCAAAATAGATTGAGAATAACAAATACTCATCAGAAATATAAAAATGGCTGATAGAAAAACTTTCATTTTTCTATCCTTTTCAATAAAAGTTCTCGTTTTCAATTTTTCAGGTCTTTGTATTGTGATGCACGAAAAATAACATTCCATAAAAAAAGCTTCCGAAGAAGCTTTTTAATTATTTTATTTTCAAGCACCAACCGAATGTATCAGGCTCTTTTCCTTGTTTAATGTTATCTAAACTATTTTTAATTCGAAGCGAGATATTTCTGCCTTCCACTGGCGGTAATTCAAAAATTTCATCTCTGAATCCTATTTTTGCAATAGGTGCAATTGTTGCCGCTGTTCCTATGCCAAAAGCATCTTGAAGTTTGTTATCACGAATAGCATCAATTATTTCCTGAACGCTTACTTTTCTTTCTTCGACTTTTATTCCCCAAGAACGAGCTAAATCGATTACTGATTTTTTCGTGATTCCTCTGAGTATAGTATCACTTTCTTCCGACGGAGTTATTAATATATCGTCGATTATGAACATCACGTTCATGGTTCCTGACTCTTCAATATATTGATGCGTTTTCCCATCTGTCCAAAGCAATTGGTCAAATCCTTGTTCATTCGCTAATTTTGCAGGGTACAAACTTGCAGCATAATTTCCAGCCGTTTTTGCTCGACCTACCCCACCTTCAGCAGCACGAGTATAAAATTCTTCTATCTTAACATTAACCGGTTTCGAATAATAAGCTCCGACAGGGCAAGTAAAGATTATGAATTTATAATTGTCAGATGGTTTAATACCAACATACTCGTCTGTAGCCATTATATATGGTCGGATGTACAACGAGTAGCCCTCTTTATTTGGAACCCAATCTCTATCCACTTCAACTAATTTTCTTACACATTCCACAAATAGTTCGTTTGGTATTTGTGGCATACACATGCGATCACACGACTCTTTGAATCGTTCCGCATTCATATCTGGCCTAAAAATTAGTATTTCTCCATTTTCAGTTTTATTTGCTTTTAATCCTTCAAAAATTGTCTGTCCGTAATGCAATACCGACGTTGCTGGATGCATAGATAAATTTGCGAAAGATTCAATTGCAGGAGTTTGCCAAGCACCATTTTTATATTCCATGACCAACATGTGATCACTGAAGACTTTACCAAATGGCAGGTCATCCCAATCAACTTGATTAATTCTAGAAGGTAGCGTTGTATTTGTATTAATTTCGAATTGTTCTTGTATCATTACATTTTCGATTGAGCTGCGAAGATACCTTAAATCAATTACTCCTCAAACTTTTTGGAAGATTATGGCAAATTATTTATCTAATTTTACTCAACTCATTTAGAATTTTATTTTTTGCAAAGAAGTATAGAAATATTAAAACACTTTTGGGGGTATGACAAGTTCAGGCCTTTGCAGGAAGACATTATTGACAGCTCGATATACGGACATGACACTCTTGCTTTGCTGCCAACGGGAGGAGGGAAATCAATCTGCTTTCAAGTGCCCGGTATAGCTCGAGAAGGTTTGACTTTGGTCATTTCACCCTTAATCGCTCTAATGCAAGACCAAGTTAAAAATCTTCAAAATAGAGGACTCAACGCTCAAGCCATTTTTTCCGGCATGACCTATCGTGAAATTGATATTTTACTTGATAATGCAATCTATGGAAGTATTGACTTCCTCTATGTATCGCCAGAAAGATTAAAAACCAGAATTTTTATTGAGCGTTTAAAAAAAATGAATGTAGGATTAATCGTTGTCGACGAAGCTCATTGTATATCCGAATGGGGGCACGATTTCAGACCTTCGTATTTAGAAATTCATGAGGTTAGAAAAACTCATCCTGAAACTCCTATTATCGCGTTGACAGCTACTGCTACGAAAAGGGTTCAAGACGACATTTTGAATCGTTTAAAATTAAGAAATACTAAAATATTTCAAGGGAGTTTCAGTAGACCTAACTTAGAATTTAACGTTGTTCATACTGACGATAAACTGAAAAGAATAATAGATTTTTGTTCGGAGAATATAAATCAAACCGGAATAATCTACTGTCAGAC
Source organism: Crocinitomicaceae bacterium (assembly GCA_024643585.1). GTDB lineage: Bacteria > Bacteroidota > Bacteroidia > Flavobacteriales_D > Crocinitomicaceae > UBA2040. The sequence continues at coordinate 6,217 of JAHEMP010000125.1, forward strand.
GAGAAAAAGTGTAAAGGAAGTCGCTCGAACTTTGCATTCTCATGGGGTTAACGTTGGAATTTATCATGGTGGAATGGTCCAAAAAGACAGGACAGAAATGCTCCAATCCTGGATGAAAAACGAAATAAGAGTCATGGTGGCAACAAATGCGTTTGGCATGGGCATAGACAAACCGGATGTTCGTTTTGTTTTGCACTTTGAGATTCCCAATAATTTGGAAGCTTTTTACCAAGAGGCAGGAAGAGCGGGCAGAGATGAAAAACACGCCGTATCCATTGCTTATTGGAACAAAAAGGATTTGTTCAAATTGGAGGAACAATTAAAAGTCCAGTTCCCTCCTATTTCTGCCATTAAAAATGTTTATCGTGCCCTTGCTAGTCACTTGCAAATTGCAATTGGATCAGGACTCGAAGAAACGCACCATTTTGATATTAACAAATTCAGCACTCAATTTGATATTCCGGTTCAACAAATTTATCATTCATTAAAGTTGTTGGAGATGAATGAGGATATTCAATTTTCGGAATCTGTATTTCATCCTACAAAAATTAAATTCGCCATTGGAAACAAAGAGCTTTACAATTTTCAGATAAAAAACGATAAATATGCCCCTCTTATTTCCTTGGCTTCTCGAAGTTATCCAGGCATTTTTCAATTATTTTTTGAGCTAGACGAAGTTCAATTCACGAGTAGATTAAAAA
>JAHEMP010000126.1 GCA_024643585.1 Crocinitomicaceae bacterium
AAATCACGCGTAGATCCTCCAACGGCAATACTTCCATCTATGGTTACATTATCCGCACCATCCATATTGATGACTGCTGAACCCGCAGTAGTTGCTCCAGCAATAGTTGCTGTGGCCGTCGGCTTGATTAGAATGCTCGTATAAGATGTTGTTCCCTGACCACTTGCAGCCAAATAAACGGGAGCAGCTGGTTCCGCGGTACTTGCATTAATTGAAATTGCAATAACACCTGTATGTGTTCCCGCATTGATCGCGGCAAATGCATCACTTAGTGTTGTAAATGAACCTGATGCGGTTCCTGTTGTAGCTGTCAATGTCACTTGCCCGAAAATAGATTGAACACTGACAAACAAAAGTGCCAGAATAGATACAATCATTTTTCTTGAAGCAACGTGATAAAAAGTAATTTTTCTCATAAGATGTGCTTATTTAGTTTTCGGCAAAAATCGAGAATAATACAATCGAGTGAAAAAAAAATTATCAAATTAAGTGTCAAATGTTAATTATTTAAAATTTTAATCAACTACAAACGGAATTAACCTGTCGAAAAGTAAACTTAATCACCTGTATATCATTTAATTAATTCCAACGTATGTTGGTGTCTTATGGACAAATAAATTTATTGACAATCCATAAAATCCACTTTTAGCTGTTCTCATTTATTGTTTTTTTAATTTCATTCGATATTTGTAATTTTGGTTAATGAAATATTCTCTTTTTTCCACTTTTCTGCTTTTCAGTAGCTTCTTGTATTGCCAATTTAATTTTGAATATTCAACGGATATTCAAATTTCTAGAAATGGAAGTAATTTGATAAATGCATGGGCTGGAGGCCTTAATTATACCCAATTTTCAGAAATTGATTTTGACTTCGATGGCGATATGGATCTATTCGCCTTCGATCGCACCAACGATAATATTAAACTTTTTGAAAACGTTTTAAATGGGGCTACAAGAGAATACAATATAGTGTACAATGGAAATACTTTTTTTCCAAGCGATTTGAGATATCGGGTGTATATGGCTGACTATAATTTGGACGGAAAAAATGATATTTTCACATATGGCATTGGGGGTATTAAAGTCTTTAAAAACACTGGAAATGCGTCCATAGGACTCCAATGGGAATTGGTTTCAGATTTACTTTATTCTCAATTTCCATTTTCATATGACAATTTATATGTCAGTTCTTCGGATATTCCAGCTATTAGTGACATTGACGGCGATGGCGATTTAGACATTCTTACCTTCAGTCTTGGGGGTTCACATTTGGAATACCACAAAAACCTAAGCCAAGAAACATATGGTCATTCGGATTCCTTACTATTCGTTCTAAAAAACAAATGTTGGGGATTGTTTGCAGAAGACCCGAATAACAATTCAATTGTACTCAATGATCCTAACGTTCCCTGCGGTAGCGGAAATGTCTCCAATCCGGAAGGAAATGGTGACCCTGTAAAACCAAAATTGCACACCGGATCCTCACTACTTGCTATTGATTTTAATAACAACGGAGTAAAAGATTTACTGCTAGGAGACGTCTCTTCTGACGGTCTAATAAAATTAATGAACGGCGGTACAATTCCGAACAGCAATTCTGCCATGATTTCCGTGGATTATAATTTCCCAAGCAACACCACACCAGCCAAACTTCAAATATTTCCAGCAGGGTTTTATTTAGATGTCGATTTTGACGGTAAAAAGGATTTATTGGTCGGACCGAATGCAAAGAATGCCTCAGAAAATGAAAAGAGCGTACTTTTTTACAAAAACACGGGCCAGAACAATCAACCTAATTTTGTATTTCAACAAAGTGATTTTCTGCAGAGTGAAATGATTGAGCACGGCACTGGCAGCATCCCGGTTTTTTTCGACCAAAATAATGATGGGAAAAAAGATCTCGTTGTCGCCAATTTCTTTCGCTACAAGCCCATCCTGGAAAAAGAGAGTTCAATTGCTATTTATCGAAATACGAGCGCAGGTTTAACTACCGAGTTCACTTTTATAGATGATAATTATTTGAATTTAACGCAACTCAATCTGGGACTTCGCTCCGTTCCAACATTCGGAGATTTGGACGGTGACGGAGATGAGGATTTGATTCTAGCTAGAGAGAATGGAAATTATATGTATTTTCAAAACATTGGCACAACAGGAAATGCAATATTTGCAACACCCGTAGAGCCATTAACGAGCTCGACTGGAGCCATCATCAATGAAGAGACCCTAACTTTTCCCCAATTGTTTGATTTGGATAACGATGGTCTTTTGGATTTGATAATTGGAAAAAGATCAGGTGAATTGATTTTTTACAAAAATACAGGAACCTCTTCAAGCTTTTCTTTTACAAAAGTGAACGACCACCTCGGAAATGTAGATGTTTCGAGTGTATCATCTCCAGATGGTTTTGCAGCTCCACATTTTTTTCGTCATGACAATGAAACTCATCTCTTTTTAGGCGCTTACGATGGAAAATTGCATTATTACCAAGACATTGATGGTATGCTAGCGCCTGATTCTACCTTTAATTTGTACTCCGATAATTTTTTGAACATTGATGCAAAAGGGTACAGTTCATTTTTTGTAAACGACATTGACAACGATGGTTACTTGAATTTATTTGTAGGAACCGACTTAGGCGGATTAATTCACTTGGAAATTGACCCCAATAGTACATCCAGTTTAGAGGAGACAAAACAAAATGAATTATTCATTTACCCGAATCCTTCAGAAGGAATCTTTACAATTCATAAAAACTCAGCACCCATTCAGTCAATTTCAATTTTTAATTCGATGGGACAGGAAATTGATTTTCAAATTTCAACTATGAATTCAAACACAATTATCGACTTAAATGAATCCGAAAATGGAGTTTATTTAGTAACTGTTGTATTTGCAGATAATTCAATCGGCAAAAAGAGAATTATCCTTTTGAAATAAATTAAAGCTCCAATATTTTATGGGTGCCAATTTCAGTTTGAAATAGTACAGGTTGTTTTTCAAAAATTCCAAAAATAGAACTCCCGCTGCCTGACATGGATGCATAAACGGCTCCATTAGCATACAATTGTTTTTTCAATTTTTCCAATTCTGGATGTGCTGGAAAAATTGAGTCTTCAAAGTCGTTTTTTAAGGCATCTCTCCAAAATTTAAAATTCATCTTTGGTAATTCCTCCCAATCAAATTTTGTTTCTTTTGGAGAAACACGAGCATAGGCCTCAGCCGTTCCAATGTGAATTTCTGGATCAATTAAGTATAGAAATTTACCTTTTAAATTTATTTCAAAGGAGCGCAGAATATCGCCCTTTCCAGTAGCAATTTGCGGCGTGTTTGATATGAAAAAAGGACAATCGCTACCCAGTTTACCCGCAATTAAACGAAGCTCTTCATCTGAAATGTTCAAAGAAAAGAATTCATTCAGACCTTTTAAAACAAACGAAGCATTGGATGAACCACCGCCCAATCCTGCGCCCATGGGAATATTTTTTTGAAGAATGATACGAACAGCGGGAATGTCATGCTTTTCTTTTATCAAATTGTAAGCCTTCCAAATTAAGTTGTCTTCCAATCGACCTTTTATCTCTTTCCCCAGAATTTGAAAGGAAAAGGTTTCGGCTGGTAAGATTTCAAGTACGTCACAAAAAGGAATCGGATATTTCAAGGATTCAATAGAATGGAAACCGTCTTCTCTTTTGTTAAGAATAAAAAGTCCTAAATTTATTTTGGCATTTGAAAACAATATCATTCAACAAAAGTAGTATAAGCGAAGTATTTTTGTAACTTTCGCACCTCAAAATTAATTTCTATGGCAACGTATTTAGACTTTGAAGAACCGCTTTTAGAGTTAGAAGAGCAAATTGAGCAAACAAAAGAAATTGGCGCGTCGACGGAAGTGGACATGGACGACAAAATAAAAGAGCTCGAAAAAAAATTAAAGGCTAAAACAAAGGAGATATTTTCTAATCTTACTCCTTGGCAGCGTGTTCAACTATCAAGACACCCAGAAAGACCGTATACTCTTGCTTATATTGAAGCAATGACAAATGGTAAATTCCAAGAACTGCATGGCGATCGTGGCGTTAAAGATGACAAAGCGATGGTGGGTGGATTTGGTGACCTTAATGGACAAACCGTAATGTTTATAGGCCAGCAAAAAGGCGTTAATACCAAAATGCGTCAATACAGAAACTTTGGTATGCCGAATCCCGAAGGGTACAGAAAAGCACTGCGCTTGATGAAAATGGCTGAAAAATTCAACAAACCTATCGTAACATTAATTGATACGCCAGGAGCTTATCCAGGGTTGGAAGCCGAAGAACGCGGACAAGGTGAGGCTATCGCACGTAACATTTACGAAATGATGCGTTTGAAAGTACCTGTAATTTGTATTATAATTGGAGAAGGAGCGTCAGGAGGAGCTTTGGGTATTGGAGTTGGAGACAAAGTCGTAATGATGGAAAACACGTGGTATTCAGTAATTTCGCCTGAGTCGTGTTCATCCATACTTTGGCGTTCTTGGGAATACAAGGAAGTCGCTGCAGACGCTTTAAAATTGACTTCGGTAGATATGTTAAAGAATAAAATCATCGACGACGTTATCAAAGAACCAGCAAATGGCGCTCACCGTGATCCAGAAGGAGCCTTCAACGCCGTTAAAAAAGCAATTTTAGGTTATCTGAAAGAATTGGAGCCTATTGCTCCCGAAAAGAGAATCAATGATCGAATTGAGAAATTTAATAAAATGGGCGTTTGGAAATAAACCCCGTTAAAAATACACACAAAAAAATCCGATTGGTTCTTTAACTTGTCGGATTTTTTTTGTGACAACTGTAATTTTTAATATCTAGAATCGTCTCATATAAAGTATTCAATGTATCTTTCGGTGTGCGCAAAAAAATCGTAATTATTGGTAATGGAATTTCAGGAATAACGGCTGCCCGAGAAATCCGAAAAAAATCTGATTTTGAAATTGATGTCATTTCAGAAGAAAGTGAATATTTCTTTTCACGAACGGCACTAATGTATGTGTTTATGGGACATATGCGTTTCGAAGACATTCAACCTTACGAAAACAATTTTTGGAAAAAAAATAGGATCAACCTAATCTTTAATCGAGTTAGCGCCGTAGATTGTGACCTTAAAAAGGTTCAACTTCAATCCGGTGAATCGATTCAATACGATGATTTAATTATTGCAACAGGATCAAAACCAAATATTTTTGATTGGCCAGGTAAAAACCTCAAAGGTGTTCAAGGTCTATATTCCAAACAAGATTTAGAGGAATTAGAAAATCGATCTTCAAAAATTAAAACCGCCGCAATAATCGGAGGGGGATTAATTGGTATCGAATTGGCAGAGATGCTGCTATCAAGGGGTGTTGAAGTTCATTTTTTAATTCGTGAACCACGCTTTTGGAATGGCGTTTTACCCGATGCTGACTCCGATTTTGTTTCCGAACATATAAAACATCACCAAGGTTTAACCATGCATTATTCTGATGAATTGGTCGAAATCTATGGCGACAAAAACGATGAAGCTTGTGCTATTTTGACAAAAACTGGACTAAAAATCGACGTTCAAATGGTGGGTTTAACGATTGGAGTCACTCCAAACATTTCTTTTTTAGAAAACTCGTCTTTAGAAATCAAGAAAGGAATCTTAGTCAATCAATTTCTTGAAACTTCTGAAAAAAACGTATATGCCATAGGCGATTGCGTACAAATGAGAGAACCCATTGGTAATCGACGTTCTATTGAACAAGTGTGGTATACGGGAAGAATGATGGGCGAAACGGTTGCGGAAACGATTTGCGGAAAACGCTCGGCTTATCAACCTGGAAATTGGTTCAACTCAGCTAAATTTTTCGATCTAGAATACCAAACGTATGGATGGGTATTTGCAACTAGAGAAGATACGGAATCAGAATTCGTTTGGAAGGATGCCAAAAAAGAAAGGATGTTACACTTCGTTTTTGACAAAACAACAGAGGTTTTTATCGGTGTGAATTGCTTTGGCATACGTTTGCGGCATGAATTATTGGATGCTTGGCTCAATGAAAAAAAGAAAATGAATTTTGTTCTTCAAAATTTCACCGCCGCCAATTTCGATCCGGAATTTTTTAAACCGTTTGAACAAGAATTAATAGAAACGTACAACATGGAATTTTCGAAAAACATACAACTCCAGCCTAAAAAATGGTGGCAAAAATTATTGACAAACCATGAGAAGTAGTTCGGACACTAATTTATCTGTAGCGGGAAACCAAAGCCAAGCTCTCGATTTATTTAAAAAAATCGGTATAGGTTTGTTTGTTGCTGGAATCCTTCTTCTATACAAATGCTATGAAGCAAAAGGTGAAATGCGGTTTTTATTCGCTCTTTTATCTTTTGGAGGAATGTTATGTGGCTCGCTTTTTTTTACATACCGAAATGGAAATATAATTAAAGACTCCATTTTCTCCGCCAATACATCAGGTTTGCGCTGGATGGCATTACTACTCAGTTTGCTCGGTTTTGGAATAATAATTTTTGCAATGGTTGGACTGGCCCTATTTTCAGCCGATACTTCTTTAATCATTTCCTTCCTTTTTATGACCTTAGGAATCGGGCTAAATACCTATTCCCTATACGGAAAGCAATCCGCAGGGATAAAAAACAACGATGTTTGGACCTCATCGCTAACAGGTCGAGGAGTAATAGGTTGGGCATTGGGAATATTCCTAAGCTATTTCTATATAGTTTTGTATTGGGGTAACAATCCTTTTCCCGTACTCATCAGTTTTTTCGATTCGCTATCCATGGCATTCAGAGGGAAATTAGCTGATAAATGGTTTGTTTATGGAACTTTTTACACCTTCGTAATACTTTTCTTG
>JAHEMP010000127.1 GCA_024643585.1 Crocinitomicaceae bacterium
AAACTTGAAACGAGCAACTGGCAACTTTTTACTTTACATGTTTCTTCTATACTGTCCGCCTACTTCGAAAAGTGCATCGGTAATTTGACCCAAAGAGGCGAATTTACAGACTTCCATCAAATGTTCAAACATGTTTGTATTTGAGATGGCAGCATGTTGTACTTTAGAAATCGCTTCCGCTGTTCTATGCGCATTTGCTTTGTGAAGATTATCCAACATAGTGATTTGATATTGCTTTTCCTCTTCTGTAGCCCGAATAACCTCTTTCGGTAAAACCGTTGGCGATCCTTTTGAACTCAAAAAAGTATTTACACCAATAATTGGGAATTCACCTGTATGTTTCAATGTTTCATAATACAGCGACTCTTCCTGTATTTTCGAACGTTGGTACATTGTTTCCATTGCACCAAGAACTCCTCCTCTTTCGGTAATTCGATCAAATTCAGTCAAAACTGCTTCTTCAACCAATTCCGTCAATTCTTCAATAATAAATGCTCCTTGCAAAGGATTTTCGTTTTTAGCCAGTCCTAATTCTCGATTGATGATCAATTGGATAGCCATAGCACGACGAACAGATTCCTCTGTTGGAGTCGTAATCGCTTCATCGTATGCGTTTGTGTGCAATGAATTACAGTTATCGTAAATTGCATACAAGGCTTGTAAAGTGGTTCTGATATCGTTAAAATCAATTTCCTGTGCATGCAACGATCGTCCAGAGGTTTGTATATGGTATTTCAACATTTGCGCTCTAGAATTGGCTCCGTACTTTCTAGCTAAAGCTTTCGCCCAAACTCTTCTTGCAACCCGACCAATCACAGCATATTCAGGGTCAATCCCGTTTGAGAAGAAGAAAGATAAATTCGGCCCAAAATCATTGATATCCATTCCACGGCTCAAGTAGTATTCTACGTAGGTGAATCCATTTGCCAATGTGAATGCCAATTGTGAAATTGGATTCGCTCCTGCTTCGGCAATGTGGTAACCAGAAATTGATACAGAATAGAAATTTCTTACATTTTTCTGAATAAAGTATTCTTGAACATCACCCATTAAACGCAGCGCAAATTCTGTTGAGAAAATACAGGTGTTTTGGGCTTGATCCTCTTTTAGAATGTCGGCTTGAACGGTACCACGAACTTGCGCCAAAGTGTCGGCTTTAATTTTTGCATACACATCCGCTGGAAGAACTTGATCTCCAGTAACACCGAGAAGCATCAATCCTAAACCGTCATTTCCTTCGGGTAACTCACCTTGGTACTTTGGACGCTCTATGCCTTTCTCTTTATAAATAGCTTTGATTTTTGCTTCAACTTCTGCCTGCATTTCATTCATGATGATGAATTTTTCACAGTTTTGGTCGATTGCTGCATTCATGAAGAAACCTAACAGCATAGGGGCTGGGCCGTTGATAGTCATTGATACAGAAGTCATTGCATGTGACAAGTCGAAACCAGAATACAGTTTTTTAGCATCGTCTAAACAACAAATAGAAACACCTGAGTTACCAATTTTACCATAAATGTCTGGCCGAAGATCGGGATCGTTTCCGTACAAAGTCACGGAATCGAAAGCTGTGGACAATCGTTTAGCTGGCATACCCAAACTCACGTAATGAAAACGTTTGTTTGTTCTTTCCGGACCACCTTCTCCAGCAAACATTCGTGTAGGATCCTCTCCTTCACGTTTGAATGGGAAAAGTCCAGCTGTATAAGGAAATTCTCCAGGTACATTTTCTTGTAATGACCATCTTAGTATATCACCCCAACCGTTAAATTTTGGCATAGCAACTTTTGGAATTTGCAAATGCGAAAGCGATTCAGAATGCGTGTCGATTTTTAAAATTTTGTCTCTTACTTTAAATTCAAAAATGGGGCTCTTGTATGACTGTTTCTTTTCGTCCCACTTTTGCAGTAAATCCCAGTTTTTAGGATCAAAGTTCAGTTTTTCTGTCTCAAAAACTTCTTGTAAGCCTTTAATTAACCTGTCTTTGTCCTCAATTTTAGATGCTGCTAATGTATCTATCGACGATTGCAAACCGAATAATTTATCCGCTACCAAAACTTGCTCATCTACCCATTTGTCATACGAACGATTGTTTTCCGAAATTTCAGATAAATATCGAGTTCTTTCTGGCGGAATTACGAATATCTTTTCAGACATTTCTAAAGTAATTTCGAAAGTCGAGTTCAAATCAGTTTTTGTTTTTTCGACCAATTTATCCATGATAACTTTGTATAAGCTATTCATTGCTGGATCGTTAAACTGAGAAGCAATTGTTCCGTGGACAGGCATAGAATCTACCGCCTCATCCCACAAATTATGATTTCTTTGGTATTGTTTTCGGACATCGCGAAGTGCGTCTAGAGCTCCTCGTTTATCAAATTTATTTAAAGCAATAACATCCGCAAAATCCAACATGTCGATTTTCTCTAGCTGAGTTGCTGCACCATATTCAGGTGTCATTACGTATAGAGAAACATCCGAATGATCCATTATTTCCGTATCGGATTGTCCAATTCCCGATGTTTCCAAAATGATCAAATCGTATTCTGCTGCTTTCAAAACATTAATAGCTTCAGCAACATGTTTCGATAAAGCTAAATTTGACTGACGAGTTGCCAATGAACGCATGTAAACACGATCACTTTTAATTGAATTCATTCGAATTCTATCTCCCAACAAGGCACCCCCTGTTTTTCGCTTTGAAGGATCAACAGAAACCACAGCGATATTTTTATCTTTAAAATCGAGTAAAAAACGACGAACCAATTCATCTACCAAAGATGATTTTCCAGCGCCTCCCGTCCCTGTAATTCCAAGAACTGGCGTAGTTGATGTTTTGGCCATAGCATCAATTTGTTCCAAGGTATCTTTTGCCTCATCGGAGAAATTTTCTGCTGCCGAAATAATCCTTGCCAAAGCTGGAACACTTTTTTCTTTGACATGCTTGATTTCACCATTCAAATTGTTTCCAACAGGAAAGTCGCTTTTTTGAATCATATCGTTGATCATGCCTTGCAATCCCATTGAACGACCGTCGTCTGGATGATAAAGACGTGTAATGCCGTAGGCTTGCAATTCTTCAATTTCAGAAGGTAGAATGGTTCCTCCTCCTCCACCGAAAATCTTGATATGGGGTGCTCCTTTTTCTTTAAGAAGGTCATACATGTATTTAAAATATTCCATGTGTCCACCTTGGTAGGAAGTCATTGCTATCGCTTGAGCATCCTCCTGAATAGCACAGTTAACGACTTCTTCGACGGATCTATCATGACCCAAATGAATTACCTCGCAGCCTGTTGCTTGAATAATGCGTCGCATTATATTAATTGCCGCGTCGTGACCATCAAACAATGATGCCGCTGTAACTATTCTTACCTTGTTAACCGGTTTGTATGCCTCTACTTTTTCCATAAATTGATTCTAACCTTCAAAAATTAGCCCAGCAAAAGTACGAATTTGGCCGAAAATATGAGGTATAAACTAGAACAAACAATGAAATCATTTGAAGAAATTAGTTTTCAATTCGTTACCAATTTTAAATCCATTTGTAAGGAATTCGCTCAGACAGCTACTAATCTTTATATTTGAACTCTTATGAAAAAGTATGTATTGATTTTTTTGCAGGTAACTTTCTTTGTTCCTGTGATTTTCTCTCAAGGTCCAATTGATGGATTTTTAAAGGGTAAAAATGTACTAGATATGGCTGTTTCAGGTGGCTATCAAAATGCAACAGAGTATTTTGGAAATGCCGGAAAGTTTGATTACAAAAGGCAATTACCCGTTTTTAGCATTTTTGGAGAATATGGTATTACAAACAAATTTGACGTAATTGCAACGCTTCCAATAATCGGATCTAAATTGCAGGATGGTGCATTGTATTTAAAATACAATCTATATGATTTAGGTATAGGAAATCAAAAAATATCAATTATCCCAGCTGCGGGTTTTAGTACTCCTTTATCAAATTATGATACTCAGACTGGATTGGCAATTGGACAACAAGCAACACAATTTCATGGACATTTGGTTTTGCAAACCACCTTGCCCGCGGGTTTCTTTTGGCAAGTACAAGGCGCTTATCATTACGCCCTTGACCCAGTTCCTTCATCTTATACCTTCTCCTCAAAAATCATGTATAACCGTTCAAAAATGTACGTTGATTTTTGGTACGAATATCAAAAAGGCCTCGGAACAAACACCTACCCGACTGCAGGTGTTGACTTCAGGACCTTGACGGTGGATTATCAAAAAGTGGGCGGTGTATTATTCTATAAACTAGAAAACAACTGGGGAATGTTTATAAATGGTTCCTATATTTTTGCTGGACTCGATACTTTCTTGGCAACAACGGTTTCAGTTGGATGCACTAAAAAACTGGAATTTAAGTCGAATAAATAGTGTAAATAGCTACTTTGATAAAAATCGCTAAATTTAGAGATTATCTAAATTTAGACTTATGAATAAGATTACCGCTACTCTAGGTGTTTTGCTGTTTTTTGGACTTGGTTTTTCACAAGAAAACTTAACCTATCAAAAACCTCCCAAAGAAATCATGGAATTAGTGGATGTTCAAAGAGCACCTCAAATTCGCATTGATGATAAGCATGAGACGATGCTACTTCTTTATACAGATGCCTATAAATCCATTGAAGAATTATCCGAAAAAGAATTGCGATTAGCTGGACTTCGTATAAATCCAATCACAAATATTTCCAGTCGTGAAAGATACAACAACAACATTAAAATCAAGAAATTAAGCGAAAAAACGGAACGTCAAGTTACTGGTTTACCGACAAATCCGAGAATTTCAAATGTCAATTGGTCTCCAGATCAAAAATACGTTGTTTTCACCCATACCACGGATAACGGCGTTGAACTATGGTTACTAACGATTGCCACATCCTCAGCAAAAAAACTAACGGACGGTTATTTGAATTGCAACATGGCCTATCCAAGTAATTGGTTTGCTGAAAGTGACGCCTTACTTGTTCCATTTTTACCGAAAGACAAAGCCGAATTAATTAACACTGAATCTTCAGTCCCTACCGGTCCGACTGTAACTGAAAGTGATGGCGAAAAAGCACAAAACAGAACCTATCAAGATCTTTTGAAAAACCCGACAGACGAGTCCAATTTTGAGCAATTGGTTCGATCCGATTTGTACCGTGTAGAGCTCGATGGAACAAAAAAAGTTTGGGCACAAACTGCAATGTTTTCTGATATAAATTTCTCTCCAGATGGCATGTACATCCTGATAAGTCAAATTAAAAAACCTTTTTCTTACATAGTAACCTACAGCGATTTTCCCACGGATGATATCATTTATGACAGGAATGGTACAATAATAAAAACGTTAAGAGAAAGACCCCTTATGGAAGTCTTACCAAAAGGATTTATGGCATGTGAAACAGGTAAGAGAGCAATTCGCTGGAGAAACGATGAAGGTGCAACTCTGGTCTGGGCAGAGGCTCAAGATGGAGGTGATCCAGAAAAAACAGTAGATTTTCGAGACAATGTTTATCAACAAAGAGCTCCTTTTACGGAGGAAGCACATTTGTTAATTCAAACAATCCAACGGTTTTCAGGCATCACTTGGGCTACAAGTAATTTGGCTTTTGCAAGCGACTATTGGTGGAATACTCGAAATACAAAAATGTATATGTTCAATCCCTCCGATGCCAGTCAAGCCCCCAAATTAATTGGGGATCGAAATTACCAAGACAAATATAGCGATCCAGGGAATATGGTCACCATTAAAAATCAATATGGCCAGTATGTCGTGGATGTAAATAATAATACCGTAAAACTAATAGGTGAAGGTTTTACAAAAGAGGGACAATTTCCTTTTATTGAAGAAATGGACATTAATACGCTTCGTAAAACAAGAAAATACACGTCAAAGTATACCGACAAATTAGAGAGAATACTGCAAGAGTACGATGCCAAAAAAGGACAATACTTGGTTCGTGTTGAGTCGTCAACGATGTACCCCAACTATTTCGTTCGAACATTGGGTAAAAAGGACAATTTACAACAAATCACATTCTTTGAAAATCCGTTTAAAAGCATTGCAAATGTTCACAAGGAAATAATCAAATACAAACGTGCCGACGGCTTGGATTTAAGTGCGACCTTATATCTTCCAGTAGGTTATGATATAAACAAAAAGGAGAAAAAACCTATGATTATGTGGGCATATCCTGCTGAATACAAAGACAAATCAAGTGCTGGACAAGTAACTTCCAACCCAAATGAATTCACCTACCCTTTTTATGGTTCAATGATATATTGGGTAACCAGAGGTTATGTTGTTTTAGATGATGCTGCATTTCCTATTGTTGGGGAAGGAAGCACCGAACCAAATGACAATTTTATAGAACAATTAGTCGGTAATGCCAAAGCAGCTATTGACGCTGTGGATAACTTAGGCTATATTAATCGAACGAAGGTGGCAGTGGGAGGTCACAGTTACGGAGCTTTCATGACCGCTAATCTTTTGACTCACTGCGATTTGTTTGCTGCAGGAATTGCAAGAAGTGGAGCTTACAACAGAACGTTGACCCCATTCGGTTTTCAAAGCGAAGAAAGAAGCTATTGGGATGCCCCGGAAGTTTACAATACCATGTCTCCTTTTATGAATGCCAATAAAATGAAGCATCCATTACTTCTAATTCACGGTGAAGCAGACAACAATTCTGGAACTTATCCAATGCAAAGTGAAAGATATTTCAACGCTCTTAAAGGTTTAGGCGGGATTTCAAGACTGGTAATTTTACCAAAGGAAAGTCATGGATACTCAGCAAAAGAATCTATTTTACATATGCTTTGGGAACAAGATATG
>JAHEMP010000128.1 GCA_024643585.1 Crocinitomicaceae bacterium
TTTATCTTCAAACCAAAATTCAAGAATGCAGTTATTGCGCTTATTACTTTTCCCTTTTTCAATCCTATATGGATTAATCACTTGGGTGCGCAATAAATTATTTGACTGGGGAATAAAACCACAGTTGAACATACCTTTTCCTTCTATAGCAGTTGGAAATCTATCCGTTGGTGGCACTGGAAAAACACCGCACGTGTTATTACTAAATCAGTGGCTTTCAAATGAATTCAAAGTATTTATTATCAGCCGAGGATATGGCAGAAAAACGAAGGGACTCATTTGGGCGAACGAAAAATCAACTGCTGAAACGATAGGAGACGAACCTATGCTCTTTAATTCAGTGGAGCCTAAGCCTACAGTTATTGTGAGTGAAAAAAGGCGTTTGGCAATAAATGAATTGGTTGAAAAGAAAATTTCAAACTCGATAATTCTTTTGGATGACGCCTTTCAGCATAGGCATGTAAAAGCCGGATTTAACATACTTCTTACAGAATATGAAAATCCTTTTTTTAAGGATTTCATGCTTCCTACAGGTAATTTAAGAGAATATAGAAGTGGCTCAAAAAGAGCGAATTGCGTGATAGTCACAAAGTGCCCTTTACCCTTTAAATCCATAGACAAAGAATATTTCTTTCAAAAAATTGGTAGACCAAAAGACACTGTTTATTTCTCTGCTATTCATTACCCTGATTTTACTAATTGGAGTGATACTGATCTACCTTCGGAAATAGAAAACATCGTTTTAGTATCTGGAATTGCAAATCCTAAACCTTTGGAAAATCATTTAGCGCAAAACTATACGTTAAAAACAGTTATTTTTCCAGACCATCACGACTTTACTGAGCCAGATATCGAACGTATTCACGAGATTTTTGGTAAATTCGCGAGCGGAAAAACAATTCTCTTAACAACGGAAAAAGACGCAATGCGACTGGAGAAATTTAAAGAGAAAGGAACATTAAATAATTTCCCTTGGTGTATTCAAAAAATCACCTTAAAAATTGATAGAGAGCAAGAATTAAAAGATAAATTATTAGAGCATGTTAGAAAAATTTAAGGAATCAGTATCATTTATAAATTCCAAAACGAATGTTAAACCTACTATTGGAATAATTCTAGGAACTGGTCTTGGGGGATTAGTCAAAGAAATAAATATTATTGATGAAATACCTTATGAACAAATACCAAATTTCCCAATATCGACAGTGGAAAGTCATTCCGGTAAATTAATCTTTGGTGAACTTGGTGGAAAAATAGTCGTAGCTATGCAAGGACGTTTTCACTTTTACGAAGGATACGATATGAAACAAGTAACCTTCCCTGTCCGTGTAATGAAACTACTTGGGATTGAGGCTCTTTTTGTTAGTAATGCATCAGGCGGTGTAAATCCTGACTTTGCAGTTGGAGAAATTATGATTCAAAATGATCATATTAATTTATTCCCGGCTCACCCTTTAATTGGAAAAAACATTGATGAGTTAGGTCCACGTTTCCCAGACATGAGTGAACCTTACGACCCAAGAATGATTGCTTTGGCTCAAGAAATCGCCGCAGAGATGAACATCAAAGTTTCGGTCGGAACGTATGCTGGATTGACAGGCCCAACCTTAGAAACTCCAGCAGAATACGTATATGTCAGAAATATAGGTGCAGATGCAGTCGGCATGTCAACGGTTCCTGAGGTGATCGTGGCTCGTCACATGGAAATTCCGTGCTTTGCAATTTCAATCATAACTGATTTGGGAGTACCGGGGAAAATCAAAAAGGTATCAGTTGCTGATGTTATTGAAGTTGCAAGTCGCCAAGAACCGAAAATGACAGCAATTATGAGCGAACTAATCGCTAGAATATAAATAAAATTAAAACGACTGAATTATTCATGTCAGACAAACGAGATAAATACGAAGTGGTAATTGGACTCGAGGTTCATGCTCAAATGTTAACGAAAAGCAAAGCCTATTCAAATGACATCAATGAATATGGGGCCGTTCCAAACACCAATGTGAGTGTTGTGAGCCTTGGTCATCCAGGTACCTTACCTGTGATGAACAAGAAAACAATTGAAAATGCTATTAAATTAGGTTTAGCCTTGAATTGCGATATTACCGAGAATCAATATTTCGCGCGCAAGAACTATTTCTACCCTGATTTGCCAAAAGGTTATCAAATAACACAGGATACAACACCAATTTGCACCGGTGGATATGTCATTGTTAATGATGAAGATGGCGTTGAAAAAAAGATTGGTTTAACTCGCATACATATGGAGGAAGATGCTGGAAAAAGCATACACGACATAGATGTAAAAGATACTTTGGTTGATTTAAATCGAGCAGGTGTGCCGCTCGTCGAAATTGTTTCCGAACCTGATTTGCGTTCTTCGACAGAAGCCTATAATTACCTCATGGAAATGCGTAAACTCGTCCGTTATCTCGAAATATGTGATGGAAATATGGAAGAGGGCTCCCTACGATGCGATGCCAATATATCCGTTCGACTAAAAGGAGCTTCTGAGTTTGGAACTAAAGTTGAGGTAAAGAATATGAACTCAATGAGGAACGTACAGCGTGCAATTGAATTTGAAATTGGACGTCAAATTGACGTTTTAGAAAATGGTGGGACATTGGAACAGCAATCTCGTCAATACGATGCTTTGAAGAATGTAACACACGCGATGCGATCAAAAGAAGCCGCTAACGATTACCGCTACTTTCCAGAGCCCGATTTACAACCTTTAAAAGTTACCAAAGATCAAATTGAATCGGTAAAAGCTGAAATGCCCGCGTTACCTCGTGAATTGTTTTTAAAATATACAAAGGAGTTGGGATTATCGGAATACGATGCTTACATTTTAACTGACAATAAATCCATTGCCTTATATTACGAGGAGCTAATTAAGCATACAAATTTATTTAAACTTGCAGCGAATTGGATGATGGGAGATATTAAGTCCTATTTGAATTCTCAAGGTAAAGAAATTTCAGAATTCCCTTTAAGTCCTGTAAGAATAGCCAAACTAATTACCCTCATAAATGATGGTAAAATATCCAGTTCTATAGCTTCACAAAAGATATTTCCGGCTATGTTGGAAAATACAGATAAGGATCCTTTGTCTATTGCTGAGTCATTGAATCTAATTCAGGATTCCAATGAAGACTCAATTTTAGGATTTATTGATGAGGTCAAGAAGCAACATCCAACGGAGGTGGAACGTTATAAAAATGGTGAAAAACAATTGATTGGATTTTTAATGGGACAGCTTATGAAAATTTCAAAGGGAAAAGCAGACCCGAAAACCGCCAACCAAATTTTAAGAAATGAACTTGAAAAATAATAAATTAGTTTTTGCTTTTGCATTGATATCGACTTTACTTTTTGCCTGTGAATCAGGTACAACAGAAGATGGTTTGGTGATTAACTTTAGGGTTTCTGGAAAGGTTGAGAATGCTGGTAAGCAAAATGTTTACATAGAAGCCATTAGCCCGGAAGGCACGATTGATGTGGCAAAAAGTGTATTGGACGATGATGGATCTTTTGATATAAAAGGAAACATTCCGGGTATGGGGATTTATCAAATGCGTTTAGGCGATGGAGAGGATAAAATTATTCCACTAACGATGATGCCTAAGGATGAGGTGGTTGTTAATGCTACACTCGACAAGTTCGTTAGTAATCCTGTTTTCTCTGGGACCGAATGGGCTGAGCCACTTACAAAGTACATGGCTATGTTTTCCCAATTTGCTAAAAATCAAAGTCAACTTGGAGAATTGGAGCAACAAGGTGCCTCGGAAGAAGAATTGATGAAAAAATATTTCGAATTACGAGGGCCTCTTGATGTATTTGCCAAAAGTCAAATGATCAAATCTCCTGACAATCCTGTAAACATAATCCTATCATCTTCCCTTTCTCCAAACGCAGGTTTTGCTGCGTGGAATCCAAAAAACTTAGAGGTATTAAAATCAGTTAGTACTGCATTTAATAAAAGGTTTCCTGGTTCACCATTGGCTGCAAATATGGAAAGTCAGTTAATTGGAATTGAAAACGCGTACAAAGAATACTTGGAAGAAGGAAGTGTTGGTTCTTCCCAAAGTACACAATCCGCTCCCGAAATTTCGTTGAAAAACCCTGAAGGAAAAATAGTCAAGCTTTCTGATTTAAAAGGTAAATATGTACTTATCGATTTTTGGGCTTCATGGTGTGGACCTTGTCGAAGAGAAAATCCAAATGTTGTTCGTTTGTACAATCAATACAAGGACAAAGGTTTTACCGTTTTTTCAGTTTCCTTGGATGAAAATGCTCAACTCTGGGAAGAGGCGATTTTGAGAGATGGCCTAGTATGGCCAAATCACGTTAGTGATTTATTGGGATGGAAAACTCCTATGACCCAACTTTATGGTTTTAACAGTATTCCACATACCGTATTAATTGATAAAGAAGGTAAAATTATTGCGAAAAATCTTCGCGGTTCAAGTTTGGAACAAAAATTGAAAGAGATTTTATAAAAACATAAATTGATATGATAAAAAATATAATTGCAATTCTAAGTCTTTTCTTCATTTCGTCTAGTTTTGGGCAATCTGAGATTAATGTAAAAGTTACCGGTAATATTTTTAATGCAAAATCAGACACGGTTATGATTTCCCAATTTTATGGAACTCATTTTGTGGATCATATTAAGGCTCCGCTTCAAAAAAATGGTGACTTTAAATTAATCGGTAAACTTCCTGCTCAGGATTTCTATGTTTTCCGTCTTGGCGAAGATCGAATTAATTTAATTCTCCGTGCAGAATCTGACATTCAGATATATGCTGACGGAAAGGATATTAATGCATTTGGAAATATCGTTGGTTCCGTCGAAAGCAACAACATGAAAGACTTTATTTTAGCAATGACCACTTGGAATAAAAGTAAGGAATTAGCGCAGCAAGCTGTTACCAACAATCCTGAGAACAGAACGGAAATTGAGCAAAACCTTCAAGCTGACTATTCAAAATTCATTTCAGAACGTCAAAATTTCATCGCTAACAACCCAAATTCTCCTGCATTGTTACCAGCTTTGACTACCATTGACCCAAATGCTGATTGGGCTAATTTTGAAGCTGTTGCCAAACAATTGGAAAATAGTCTACCAGGTTCACCTACAATTAAATCGAATTACGATAGTTACATCGGTTTGAAGGGTCAAAAAGAATCCGCAGAATTTCTTGCGCCAGGAAAAGTGGCTCCAGATTTTGAAGAAGTAATGTTGGACGGTAAAACAAAAATGAAACTTTCTGATTTGCAAGGAAAAGTGGTTTTATTGGATTTTTGGGCTTCGTGGTGCGGGCCTTGTAGAAAGGAAAATCCGAACGTAGTAGCTTTATATGAAAAGTATAAAAGCAAAGGATTTACAGTTATGAGTGTATCGCTTGATAAAGATAAATCAAAATGGGAAGAGGCCATCTTGAGAGATAATTTAAGTTGGCCGAATCACGTTAGTGATCTAAAAGGTTGGTCATGTGAAGCGGCAAAACAATATAAAGTAAACGGTATACCATTTACAGTGCTTATTGACAAGGACGGGAAAATTATCGATACTAAACTCCGAGGTGAAGCTTTAGAGCGACAATTGCGAATTCTCTTTGGCGAATAACTTGTGATCGAAGGAAAAAAAATATATTTCGCGTCTGATTTTCATCTTGGTGCTCCAAACGTTGAAGAGAGTAGATTACGTGAAGATAAAATTGTCACTTGGCTCGAAAGTATAAAATCAGATGTTTCAGAATTATTTTTGGTTGGCGATTTATTCGACTTCTGGTTCGAACACAAATACACCATACCAAAAGGATTCATTCGACTTCAAGGAAAAATAGCTGAATTTACAGATTCAGGGATTCCAGTACATGTTTTTACTGGCAATCATGATATGTGGATGTTCGACTACTTGCCAAAGGAATTAGGAATAAAACTTTATAGAGAGCCTATCATTCGAGTGTGGAATGGGAAGAGATTTTTGATTGGCCATGGTGATGGGTTAGGTCCTGGAGATAAAGGTTATAAATTCTTAAAGAAAATTTTTGCGAACAAATTCTGTCAATGGGCCTTTGCCCGATTGCATCCCAATTTTTCTTTTTGGTTAGCCAATAAATCATCGCAAAAAAGTAGGTTGCATACCGCATTGGACGACGAAAAGTACTTGGGTGATGAAAATGAATGGTTAGCCATTTATTGCAAAGAAAAACTCAAATCTGAACACTTCGATTATTTTATATTTGGTCATAGGCATTTCCCTATCAATATTTCTGTTGGTGAAAATTCAAAATACATCAATCTAGGTGAATGGATCAATTACCAAACTTATGGGGTTTTCGATGGTGAAAACACAAAACTATTAACGTATACTCAGGAAAAATAATCCAGCTGGGAATTCGACAAATTCATTTAGAATCTCATTGCTGAAAACGACAAATCGTATAACCTTTTTATGATTTTGCTGGTCATATGGCCCTCATTTAATGCTGTAATTTCTATCATAACAACGCAACCAAGATTTACCTTATAAGGAATAAATTGGTTATGTTAATTTGATTCGACAGGGATAAATAGTTATGTTGAAAATCACTTGCTTCGCTAACTTAAGATCAAAAAATAGCACAACAAAAAATCCCCGAACCAAAGAAACGGGGCTTTAAAAGTTTAGCGTCCCTGTCTGCCGACAGGCAGGGACTTACTCTCCCACCCTTAAAAGGGTAGTACCATGGTGTATTCTAAGTTTTGGACAACAAAAAAGCCCCGAACCAAAGGAACGGGGCTTTAAAAGTGGCGTCGACTTACTCTCC
>JAHEMP010000129.1 GCA_024643585.1 Crocinitomicaceae bacterium
ATTTTTTCAAGGGTGCTATTGATTGTCAAATTGAATCCGAAAAAAATAGTACAAACTCCATCAGTTGGAGTTCATTCGATAAAAAAAGTTCCTACTCAATAATAGAATTCGATAAATCTCAAGCAATAATCAAGGATTTTTATATCAAAAATGGATCTAAAATAATGTACACTCGGCGGCCATCAACCCATCAAGTTTACAAATCATTCGACGACCAAGCTATTTATGCGAATTTCATCCCGTCCATGATTAGTTCGTATCAGTTTATTGAAAAATTTACATTCTCCAAAAAAGATGGGACATTTGAAAAAAGTCCTGCTTTCAGTTGGACCAACTCTGGAGTCGTTTCTTTCGAATTCAACAAAGCGAACTTCCTTTTAATGGATTTGTTAGACGGCTACGACCCCCAGCAAATGATCCATATCTATTTGGACACTTCAAAAAATATTCGAAATAACTACACAGGACTTTTACTCGCAGAGACTTTCCCTTACAATACGAAAAAAGGTTTCTTTTTAAAACAGTTTGATAATTACGTTCTGGTTTGTGACAAGGAATCCGCTCTTAACGAAGCAGAAATTGCAATTGAACTAGGGCAAACACTTGGTAGACATAAGGAAAAACAAAAACTCATTTACAGTGATGCGCCTAAAAATATTGTGGAGAGAATTTGGAATGCTACTACCAAACAATCGCTGAGCACGTACAAAGGAAACTTGTTAGGTGTCGAGATACAAACCTCCTCCAAATTATTGGAGAATTCAGTAAACGAAAGCGAAGTAAAGAACTATGCAATGAACGGTCTCGTCACAGACTTTGTGGTTCATCCAACTAAAGATTTGGTGTTTTGTCTTGATAAAAGCAACACACTATCAGGTTTTGGAAATGGCAAGAACTTCATGAATTTAAAATTGAACGAAAGTGTTGTCGGCAATTTATCTTGGACGAAAAATGAAAATCCAAATTTAGTTTTTACCACCCCTACAAAGCTATACGTTATTGATATTAATGGAAATGTCAGGTCCGGATTTCCCATTGAAATTGCCGGAGGTATATCAAAAGGTGTCACCGACTTTATCTATAAGAAAAATGAAAACTACCTTTTAGCAAGCTACGACGGAAAATACCACTGGGTTAATCAAAAAGGGGAAACAATTCGAACGGGTACAATTGATAAGAATAGTACCACTCACATTCCGAGTGCATGGATATCCGCCCGTAAATTATTTTTTGGGTTCAATAATGGAACAGAATTCTCAATGATCGATGCAGAAAAAGGAAAAGTATTTAGGACATTTCCTATTTCAAAAAATGCAATTCCAAAGTGCTTAGAAAACGAAATAAAATTTTACGATTTAGAATTAAACAATTTGGTGCAATACGATCAGAAAGGAACAAAATTCATATTAACATCTGTGAAATCTCCTATTTGGGTGCGCTCAATGGATAACGGTCTCACAGCCGATGGTTTCTGTCTTAAAAATAGCAACGTAATTTCTTATTATACCCGCGACGGCCAATTTAGTATGAAAGCCAAATTAAAATTTGAAAGCGTCGATTATGTCGCCTATTTAAATTCCCAAATAAAGGGTGAACTACTCGCCGCTCTTGATGGCTTAACAAATACAATTGCCATCTTTGGCGCAAATGGCAATCAAATTTCTTTGCCAAAAAACCAGGCACAGAAAAAAATTGCATTCAGCACCCAAGGGAATCAAGTAAAGATTTATACCATAATTGATAAATTCGTAATTCAATACGTACTATAAAAAAATGTCGTAATTTTGTTAGGATCAGACTGATTTTTAATCAATTCGAAATGAAAACTATACGACTTACATTAGGGATTTCATTACTTGCATTATCTACTATTACTACCTCTTGCAATAAAACGAATCGCAACAATGCAGCTGAAGTTGTTCAGCAAAATAATCTTGCCGAAAGCGCCTTCCATGATTTCGCTTTTATGGCCGAACAAATATCCAAAGGACCTCAATTTTTTAAAACCTTTAATGCCAATTGTTCAACCCTAACTTATGACACCCTTGGGACGGACATTCATGCGACTATCGATTATGGAGTAAGTGATTGTATTTGCAACGACGGCAAAATCCGAAAAGGACAAATATTCATTTCATATCCAATTAACTATACTTCTACAGGAAGTCTTTTTGAAACTGCGTTAGCCGATTATTCTGTCAATGGAAATTCTGTTGAAGGGTCTGCAGCAGTAACAAAAATTGCCAGCGACATATATACTTGTATTTGGAAAGCTTCCATTGTTGCTGAGAACGGATTGGATAAGATGACCTTTACCTCCACAAAAACAAAAACATTTATCGAAAATTCAAATTCGCCAAATGTGTTGGCCGGAAACAACTATAGTTTCATTGGGAGTTCTAGCGGCACAACTTGGCGAGGAGAAGAATACAACATAATAATTTCAACTCCATTATTGGTTCAATCCGGCTGCAGATCTGTAAAGTCAGGATTAACGACAGTTACATCGTCTTATTTTAAGGGTGAAGCTACTGTGGATTATGGCAATGGAGATTGCGATACCAAGGCCATCTTAAAGTATGGAAAGAAAGAAGTAGAGTTGCATTTGTAAATAAAATGCAATCGCCACAATGAACACCGTGCTGTCATGGTGTTTTTTTTTACTTTTACTTTCTCATGAAAAACATCTCGAAAAAGCAACGCTTCGGTCTTAGTCTATTATCAGGTATACTGCTAGGCATATCTTTTCCTTACACTGGAAGTCTATTTTTTTTAAGTTTCGTGGCTTGGGTTCCATTGCTCATTCTTGAAAAAAACATAAGCGACAAAAATTACAAGTCCCAGAAAGTATTTACACATGCTTATTTGGTCTTTTTTATGTTCAATTTAATTACAACCTGGTGGATTTTTTACGCTAGTGCTGGCGGAGTAGTCATGGCCGTTTTGGCTAACTCCTTAATCATGGCTTTTGTTTTTTATTGTTTTCATTTGACTAAAAAATACGTTGGCAAAAAGGAAGGATACATTGCTCTTTTAATTTTTTGGGTGGCCTTTGAATACATGCACTATCACTGGGAGCTTTCATGGCCATGGTTGAATTTGGGAAATACCTTCGCCAGAATTCCTTGGATGGTACAATGGTATTCTTACACCGGAGTTTTGGGTGGGACACTTTGGATTCTTTTTATCAATTATTTGATATTCCGATTATTTGATAAAATCAAAATAGAGAAAAGAAACTGGCGTGCTGAATTTCCATTGGTTCTTTTTACTGGATTGGTTCTTATAGTTCCTATTGTAATTTCGGTCGTTCAATACGCAACCTATGTTGAAAAAGAGAACCCAATAAACATCGTGTTAATTCAACCGAATATCGATCCATACAATGAAAAATTTACAGCAGGACTTGAAGGGCAAATTGACAAGATCATTGCACTTGCTGATAAAAAAGTTAACTCGGAAACGGATTTAGTCATGGCGCCTGAAACCGCTTTGAGTTATGAATTCGATGAAGACTTATTTCACAGATACCCATTTTCAGAATTACTTAAATCGGCGACAAAAAGGTGGGGTTGTAATTTACTTATTGGAGCCTCCACGGTTCGAACGTTTGAAAAAAAGAATTCGACTGCATCGCGACCAATGTATGATGGACCGGGTTATTGGGAAAGTTACAATACTTCTTTGCTATTGAGTGACGAAGGAGAAGCGACATTCTTGCACAAATCCAAGTTGGTTTTAGGCGTTGAGAAAGTCCCATTTATCTCTTCCTTACCATTTCTTGAAAAATACTCAATCGAACAAGGTGGAGCATCTGGAACACTTGGTGTTGAAAAAGAACCACAAACATTGCACACACCAAACGGGGTTATTGCACCCGTAATTTGCTATGAATCGGTTTATGGTGAATTTGTCGGGCAACAGGTTCAAAAAGGAGCTGAGCTAATAACGATAATAACAAATGACGGCTGGTGGAGAGATACGCCTGGATACAAACAACATATGGGCTTTGCTCGACTTAGAGCGGTTGAAAATAGACGTTCGGTGGCCAGATCTGCAAATACAGGCACCAGCGGCTTCATTAATCAGCGCGGGGATGTTATCCAATCATCATCTTGGTGGGAGCCAACAGTACTATCGCAATCTGTAAATAAGAATAGAGAATTGACAATTTACAGTCAATACGGCGATTACATTGGCCGATCCTTTGCATTCGTTAGTGTATTACTACTTATTTTCACTTTTGTCAGAAGATTTAAGAAAAAATACGGGGTCCTACAAACGAAATAAGAACAGTTTTCGTTTTTAGTAAAGAACTACTGTAAACCTATTTTAATGAGCATAAGTCAAAATGTACAATCCAAAAATGAAGAGCTTGTAGAAGAACATGCTGATTATCTTTTTCAATTCGCCATGTCCAAAATTCACAATAGAGAGCTTGCACTTGATTTAGTTCAGGATACTTTCCTTGTATGTCTTCAAAAAATGGATCAATTCGAAGGGAGGAGTTCGCTGAGAACATGGATGACAACAATACTAAATCGAAAAATAATTGATCATTGGCGAAAAGAAAAGCGATCTTATTCTTCGGTTGATATTTCTGAGAATGAAAATGCTTCAAATGCCATTAATTCAAACTACATTCCTCAAAATCCACATCAGATTTCTGAGGAAATAGAGAAAAGAACAATTTTAGAATTTTGCTTAGACAATTTACCGGATGCTTGGAGAGAAATTGTCCACGCCAAATATTACGACGAAAAAAATGGTGAGGAAATCAGTAAGGAATTTAATGTGACACCGTCCAACTTTTGGGTAATAATTCATCGAGCCAAAGCACAATTAAGGGCTTGTATGGATAATAAATATGCATCGTAAACTATGAATGTTCCACACATACCATGCGAAGTAGCAGTTATCAATGTCGAAAAATCATTCTGGCAAAGATTGAGTGTTTTGGATTGGATCAAAACTAGATGGCACCTGATTCTTTGCAAAAATTGCAGTGAGTATGAAAAAGACAGCAAAATTATTCATCGAATATTGCGCTCTATGCGAAACGACGGAATGCACAATCATCTTGGTGTTGAAGAAATAGAAAAAATAAAAAAAGCGCTTAATTAAAGCGCTTTTTTTGTTTTATAAACTTTTAAATTCCCGTATAATTCTGAGGAGAAATACCTTTTAATTTGATCTTAACCTCATCACTTACATCCAAATTATCTATGAACTCGTGAACAGAAGCTTTCGTTACTGCTTCGTTTTTACGCGTCAAGCCTTTCAAAGCTTCATAAGGTTCTTCGAATCCAATGCTTCTCAACACAGTTTGAATGGCCTCCGCCACAACAGCCCAATTTCGTTCCAAATCAGCCTCGATTGCAGCTTCATTCAGCAATAGCTTATTCAAACCGGTCAACGTCGATTTCATTGCGATAAAGGTATGAGCGAATGGCATTCCAATCGTTCTAAGTACCGTTGAATCTGTTAAATCGCGTTGCAATCTTGATACCGGTAATTTTTCAGACAAATGTCCAAACAAAGCGTTCGCAATTCCAATGTTCCCTTCTGAATTTTCAAAATCAATAGGATTCACTTTGTGCGGCATGGCGCTTGAACCGATCTCTCCATCCTTCAATTTCTGCTTGAAATAATCCATGGAAATGTACGTCCACATATCTCGGTTTAAGTCCAAAATAATCGTATTGATTCTTCTCAATACATCAAATAATGCAGCTAAATTATCATAGTGATCAATTTGAGTAGTTGTTTGCGAACGATTTAGTCCTAAGTTATTATCGACAAAGTTGTTTGCAAATTTTACCCAATCGTGATTGGGAAATGCAATGTGATGTGCATTGAAATTTCCAGTCGCTCCCCCAAACTTTGAAGAGTAAGGCATATTCTCCAGTTGCTTCAATTGAACGTCCAAACGCTCAACAAAAACTTTAATTTCTTTTCCCAATCGTGTCGGTGAAGCTGGTTGACCATGCGTTCTTGCAAGCATTGGAATGTCTTTCCATTCATTTTGAAAGTCGGCCAATTTTGCAATCATTTCTTTTAAAAGCGGCAAATAAGCTTCAGAAATTGATTCCTTCAGTGACAAAGGGATACTTGTATTGTTGATATCTTGAGAAGTCAATCCAAAGTGAACAAATTCCAAATATTGGTGCAAATTCAATTCACGCATTTTCTCCTTGACAAAGTATTCAACCGCTTTTACGTCGTGGTTGGTTATTTTTTCTTTGTCCTTGATCCATTTAGCATCCTCTTCTGAAAAGTTCGTGCATATCGCCTCCAAAGCTGGAATTCTGTCCTTCGGAAAATCCTTCATCCCTTCAATTCCTTCGACTGCCAAAGCAATCAAATATTTAATTTCGACAATCACACGATATTTGATCAAGGCATATTCCGAGAAATATGGTCTCAATTCGGATGTTTTGGCGTGATAACGACCATCGATTGGGGAAATTGCGGTAAGAGAATTTAGTTCCATGCTTTTAATTTTTGTTGATTTTCAATGAATTAACTTCAATCAACGGTTAAAAAGAAAGCGCAAAGATAGTGATTTTCTAACAAATCGTTGTTCGAGTAATGTCTCTTTTGGATAGGATTTAGCACCGTTAAGTAAATTGAGTAATTTTGCATTGTGAAAAGAATTTCAGTTAGAATTGCCTACCGAGGTACAACATTTCATGGATGGCAGCGTCAACCCAAGGAAATTTCAGTTCAGGAGACTATTGAAGATAATCTCTTCAAACTCTTCGGCACGAAAGAAAAGTACCCTATTGTTGGTTGCGGCAGAACAGACACTGGTGT
>JAHEMP010000130.1 GCA_024643585.1 Crocinitomicaceae bacterium
GATATCAATTGCTGTCATTGTTTCGTTAATGAAATTAACTTTTGTCGCATTAGTACCGGCTGTGACGGTTGAGGTTGGGTGATTTGGATCCAATTCCTTAACCATTTTGGCAATATCATTTACAGCAGCCCATACCTTTGTATTACTGTAGTCTAATTCATATTCATTTCCAATTCCCCAAATCAAAAGCGCTGGATGATTTTTATATTTTTCGACGGCAGATCTGAAGTTATTCAATTGATTTTGTATTTTCTCTGTGTCATTATAATCAAATCCATGACGCTCATGTTGTACCCACATTCCTAGCATAACTTTCAACCCTTTCTTTTGAGCCAAGTCTAGTGTCTCTTGAGCATTTTCTAAACCCCAAGTTCTTATTGTATTTCCTCCGCATGAAAGTACTTTATCCATGTGCTCAATTCCCCCAGCTCCTTTTATATAAAAAGGTTCGTTGTTGACAAGTAGCTCCCATTGACCATTTATTTGTTCAACTTTCACTTTATTTACTTGGCTGATACTCATCAAGCTGGAAACGCTAAATAAGAGACTAAAGAATATTAGTTTATTTAAACTCATAGTTGTTCAATTCGAATGTTTTAGCAATGCAAAATACGAACTTATTGTATTTTGTACAATAAATATTTGATGAAACTTTTTAAATACTAGAAATATCGTCTAATTATTTCGTTACCATCCAAGAACCACCAACGCTAACAACATTATCGAGAGCCAAAAAGTCTTGAAAAGAATTTTCTGTTATTCCACCAGTTGGACAAAAACGAATGTCAGGAAAAACTTGTCCATATGTTTTTAATGCAGGTAAACCACCAAATAGATTCGCTGGAAAAAACTTAAATGTTTTCCAACCAAACTGCATCCCTAAGATAATTTCACTTGGTGTACAAACGCCTGGAATGAAAGGGATACCGCTATCCATGAGTGGTTTTGCAAGACTTTCATTGATACCTGGACATACTATAAAATCGACTCCAAGTTCAGTTACTTTATTTATTTGTTCAATTTTCACAATAGTTCCAACGCCAACAGAAATTTGCTCTCCGTATTTTTGTTTTATCAATCGAATAGCTTCAAAAGCTACGGATGTGCGCAAAGTAACCTCAATGCAAAAAATGTTTTTCCCAATCAAACCGGAAATTAAAGGGTCAATTTCATTCAAATCATGGATGGTTACAACCGGTATTATCGGGTGTTTTTGAAGTAATTCAAAGATATTGTTTTGATTCATTGTATTGGTTGTTATAAGAAACTTGCGCCTTCTTCACTTTCGCAAACCATTTTGCGCATATTTGCAAAAAGCTCTCTTCCATTTCCAAAGGTATCTGAATTTTCTTTGAATCTAGACGGTCTTTTTTCAACGGAATCTGAAAGGCATTCTAATGTTCCATTTATTGCATCAACTCGAATCAAATCGCCGGTTTGAATTTTACCAATTAACCCACCATCATGAGCTTCAGGAACAACGTGAATTGCAGCTGGTACTTTGCCGGATGCACCCGACATTCTACCATCGGTTACTAAAGCAATTTTAAATCCTCTTTTTTGAAGAATGGTTAAAGTAGGAGTGAGTTGATGTAATTCAGGCATTCCATTTTGCTTTGGGCCTTGAAAAGGAACAACTGCTACAAAATCTTTATTCAATTCTTCGTTTTTAAAAGCCCGAATGATATCCTCTTGTTCCTCAAAAACAATGGCCGGTGCCTCTATGATATAATTTTTTTCTTCGACAGCGGAGGTTTTTATGACGGCACGACCAATATTTCCTTTTAACAAGCGCAGACCTCCTTCAGGAGAAAATGGATCTTTAGCATCCCTTAAAATTGCTGAGTTTAAAGTTGCTTTCGCCCCTTCATGCCATTCAATTTTATGATTAATTATTTTTGGTTCTTGCTTATACTTGCTCAAACCTGGACCAAGAATGGTGTTTACATCTTCGTGTAACAAGCCATTTTCGAGCAATGTTCGAATGACAAAGCCCATGCCTCCTGCAGCATGGAAGTGATTTACGTCAGCCGCACCATTTGGATAAATTTTGGTAAGAAGTGGTACGACTTTAGACAAATCCGAAAAATCATCCCAATTGATTATTATTCCGGCGGCTTTAGCTATTGCAATAAGGTGAATAGTATGATTGGTTGACCCTCCAGTCGCCATAAGTCCAATGAGTCCATTCGTTATTACTTTTTCATCCATTAGGTTAGCTAAAGTCACATCGAATTTCCGATCTCTGGAAACTTCGGACATAATTTTCACGACCTCTTCATTTAACAATCGACGAAGTTCTGTATTTGGGTTAACAAAACTAGATCCGGGCAATTGTAAACCCATTATTTCCATGAGCATTTGATTGCTGTTCGCGGTTCCATAAAAGGTACATGTTCCAGGTGAATGATAAGAATCGGATTCTCCTTTTAATAATTCTTCACGTCCAATTTTGCCTTCAGCAAAATCCCTGCGAATAGCTGCCTTTTCATCATTACTAATTCCTGTTTCCATTGGTCCACCTGGTACAAAAGCTACGGGTAAATGTCCAAATTTCAACGATCCAATTAATAAACCTGGAACTATTTTATCACAAATACCTAAGTTGAGCACAGCGTCGAACATGTTGTGAGATAAAGCAACAGCGGTGGATAAAGCGATAACATCTCGGCTGAAAAGGGAAAGTTCCATTCCCGTCTGACCTTGGGTAACGCCGTCACACATAGCAGGGACACCACCAGCTACCTGAGCTACCGAATTATATTTTGAAGCATGCTTTCTCAGTTCATCAGGATAATACTCAAAAGTTTTATGAGCAGAAAGCATGTCATTATACGCTGTAACTATTCCTAGATTTGGAACAATATTGGCTGAAAGAGCACTTTTTTCAGAGGGACCACAACCTGCGAACGCATGAGCCAAATTTCCACAATGCAAATGGGCCCGACTAAATTCTTGATCGAACTGAGCTTTCATTTGTGACAAATATTGTGCGCGAGAGCTTTTACTTCGTTGGACAATTCTATCAGTTACTTTTTGTATTTCTGGATGAATCATTTTTCTGAAAAATAAACATTTATATTAGGGTGGCTAGCTGTAAAAGAAGCTATTGGTAATTTTTTTTCTGCCGCGGAACTTAATATTTCCATCTTTTTGGAACCTATTAACATAAGCGAAATATTTTCTGAACTCATTAACATTGCTTTGTTGCAACTTATTCTTTTGTTCGGAAAACTTGGTGAATTGGTGTAGGATATCCCCGCTTTGTTTTGGATTAATAATTCAGTAGATGCGAGATCGCCTGGAAAAATAGACGCTGTATGGCCATCTTCTCCCATACCTAAAAGGCTAAAATCAATTCTTTCCATAAAAGGCAAATATTGCTCAAGGCATATATCCATGTTTTTGGATAAATCGTTCATGTTTGACGTCATCCCAATTACGTTTATGTCAATTTTTGATTTTTCATTTAGGGCCTTTTCTATGTTTTTTTGATTGTTAAACTCACTTGAAGAATCCACATAGCGTTCGTCGACCAATCCAATTTTTATTTTTGAATAATCAAGATTTTGTTGACCAAGCAAAGAATAAAGTTCAAGAGGGGTGGAGCCACCAGACAAGAGTAGATGAGCACTTCCATACTTCTTTATTGCCTTTTCACAGATTGCGACAATTTCAGCACAGAGTGCTAATTCTAGTTCCTTTTTTGATTTATATTTCTTGATTTCCATCATTATAGGCTTTGGACCATTTGTGTTCTTTTTCCAAAATCTGATCCCCTGGACCCCAGGAACCAGCTTCATAAAGTACGTTTCGAGTTTTTGCTTTCTTCCATCCATTTACGATAGATTCAATCCAAATCCAAGCAGCCTCCAATTCATCCTGGTGCATGAATAAGGTTTGTTCGCCTCGCAGCACATCAATTATAAGTCGCTCGTAGGCTTCAGGAAAACGTTCTTTAAAAGAATCTACATAATCTAATTTTAAACTGATTGGTCGATAACGATAGCCACCTGGCCCAGGTAATTTGGTCATCTGAACAAGTTCAATTCGTTCCTCTGGTTGCAGCCGAATAATTAATTTATTACCTGGTATTTCACCTTGGGAAGGAAAAACATTATGACGAACTGATTTAAAATTTATAATGATTTCAGAATATCGTTTGGCCATTCTTTTACCAGTCCTAAGATAGAATGGTGTTCCTTTCCAACGCCAATTGTCAATTAGCGCTTTGATTGCGACAAATGTTTCTGTTTTTGACTCGTAATTGTCAATATCTTCCAAATAGGAATTGACCAATTCGTCCTTTACCTTTCCTCGCGTATATTGACCCTTAACTGTATCGGTTTCAACCGTTTTTTCGTCAAACATTTGAAGAGAATTGAGGACTTTCAATTTTTCAGTTCTCACAAAGGAAGCTTCCAACTTTGTGGGCGGCTCCATTGCAATCAAACAAAGCAGTTGGAGCAAATGGTTCTGAACCATGTCCAAAAGAGCTCCACTTTTATCATAATAATCACCTCGCTTCTCAACACCCAAACTTTCGGCAACCGTTATTTGAACAGAATCTATATCCTCAGAGCTCCAAGAATGCTCAAACAAGTGATTTGCAAATCTCAACACCATAAGGTTTTGGACAGTTTCTTTGCCCAAATAATGATCTATTCGGTAGATTTGATTTTCAGTGAACGCAAGGCTAATTTTGGCATGAATCTCTTTGGAAGTTTTTAGGCTAACACCTAAAGGTTTTTCTAAAACAACCTTACTTTTTTCGTTGACTAAATTGTTTAGCGTTAGAAGGTTACATATTTCACCAAAGGCCGATGACGGGGTTGAAAGGTAAAATATACTCTGGCGATTTTTCGTACTTTCAAGTTGTTCTTTTAAGCCCTTATATCCTTCGATTGTAGGTGAAAGAACTTCTTGAACTACAATTTTTTTTAAAAACTTGTTTAGGAGTGCTTTATTCAGTGAATAATCTATGGAAGCAAGAATAAATGAATGAATATTTTCTATAATCTGAATTTTACTATTCGGTGTTCGCGTAATACAGATTATTGTAAAGTCTAAATCAAGTTGTTTGTCTACGAACCGATGAAATAGTGCTGGATAAATTTTTCTAACAGCTAAATCTCCATCACCTCCGAATACGACTATGTTAAATGGATCAATTTTTTTTACTTTCATATCATTAAAATCCAATACAAATGAATGTCGAATATACATCTTTTTGTACAAAGTACAATAAGTAGAGTAAAAATATTCAAAAACCGGTTGTGACGATCACTCTAAAATGCTCTCGAAAGCTAAGTATACGAATAAATTACAAGAAGAAAGGTGGTTTTTGGAAACGAATTTTCGCATCTTGGAACATCGATGCTTTCGCGTTCATTTGGAAAGAGAAAAATTTCACTTGCGCTACGGGAGTCCAATTGAAGCTTAGTTGCCAACAATGCATATCTCGGACCAATGCAAGTTGCGTATAGGTTATCTTTGCAGTTTCAATATCAAAAGAAGCGTTTCCAGATAATTTCCATCGTTTGGTGAAACTCACGTCTCCATCCAATCGAATAGTTTGGATAGTAGAAGATTTGACTTGATTTTCTGGTGTTATGTTTTGATTTAAATTCCATGTCAAATTGTGAGATAATGTTGCTTTCCAAGGAATCTCAAATGTTACCATTTGTTCTGGATGCAACATGAAGTATTGGTGGTCTGAATCCCAATTTTCTTCCATTTTATCTTTTACTTGCTGTAATTTGTTCAAACTTTCTTTAGGAGCTAATGTAAAGGTTGTAGAAAAGGTAGCATTTAAAAAACGACCTAATTTATTTCTTTCTGCAAGTGCGAAATCTTTGACCTTTGCTCCAGTTGAATCGTTCCAATTGTATGGACTAAAAACACCACTTGCTTGAAAATTAAGTGGTTTAATTGGACTAATTCGAATATTCCAATTAAAATCGGATAACTGCATGGAGTCCTTCAACATATCGTAGTTCCCCGATATTGAAAAGTTATCTATGAGCTTAATTTTTCTAAAGCCGGTTACCGTGTCTTTGCTTGATATTTGTTTTAGTTCAAATGTATTGTTCATGGAAAAAGTAATCAACCCTTGATCATTGGTCGCACCGCTAGAGTACACACTTTGTTCAAACCTTGAATAGTATAAAGGGGTGGAGCTATTAACAACGTTAAGAACTGCATTGGGATTTAGATTGGGTATATAGCTATACCCTATAGTTGGAGTAAAGACATGTCTCAACAATGATTTTCTTTTGCCAATAAATTTGTAGTAAGAATACAATACGGTTGTGGCGTTAAGTTTGAAATCCATAAATTGAGCTATCCCAGTTTGATTCAAAAGGTCAGTTCGTACTGAATATTGAACGATACCACTGGTGTCAATAGAATCATTGAATTTTTCTATTGTTTGAAAGTTAATTTCATTGCGATACGAAAATGATGGATTAATTTTTAATGTATTCTTAAAGAAACCAGCGGTCGTCTTTGCAGTTGCCCTCTGGGATAAGCCATTTTTAAATTCTTGGCCTATTCGAGTCAAATCAAATTGTTGTAAAAGAGAATCGGCAAATTTGGATTGATTTTTTCCTTCGAAATCATAGGTAACTCCTAGTCTTGCAACAACTTGACGCCAACCTTGGGTGTTTTTTACCAATTTTTTCAATGGAAAAATCTGGGTCATATTCAAATTAACCGTTGGACTATTTAATTCTATTGTCTTATTG
>JAHEMP010000131.1 GCA_024643585.1 Crocinitomicaceae bacterium
TTATTTTTTTCATAGTTACTTTTTTGTTTTTAATTAACGCTAACAATTGACTATTAGGAGCGTTACTATCATTCCCTTAGTTTATTCACCACTAAGCTAATTCATTTCCCCCAATTAAAAACTATCCGACAGACATTTGGTTCACCCTGCCCTCCATGAATTGAATTTTGCAAACCCAGTTATAATCATGTTCTACATTGCTAAATTCAAATAGCTAAAAAAATTCTTCAGTGAACTTACTGCTTTTTTAAATAATGTGATTAGTTGAACTTTTCATCTTTATACCAAACATAAATGAGCCCAAAGACAATAGGAAGAAAGAAAATCAGAACACCCCACAAATTTCTCTCCTCTTTAGAAGTCGATGTTTTTACTTTTGCCAATCTATAAAAAACGAAACCAATGCCGGCCACCGTTAAAAGTCCAATAATATTACTTATCCAAAGGTATTGATTGTAAGTGGGCACCATCCAATTAAGGTCAACTGGAAAAAGAAGGTAAATAAATAATATCGTTTGCAATATGAAAATTGATGATAAAATCAATTTGATTATAACGGACATTCTTTGGCTTTTCATTTTGAATCTTTTATTCCTTTGATTTTTTAATCGTGTGGTTCAATATGAATAAGAACATGACCTAAATTGGGCATTTCTTGGCGCAAATAGTCCTTCAATTGATGCGCGATAGTGTGACCTGATTTTACAGTAATTTCACTATTCACCACTACATGCAAATCAACATGGAACTTCATTCCAGATTTTCGGACAAAACATTTTTCAGTGTTTATAACACCTTCTACTTGGGTGGATTTCTCTCTAATTTCAGCAATAAGATCGTCGTATACTTGTTCGTCCATTACTTCTCCTAAAGCAGGTCGGACGATTAAATAACTATTGTATAAAATAAAGGTAGAAGCACACAAAGCAGCCCAATCATCCGCCGATTCGTACCCTTTCCCAAAAAGTAGGGCGATTGATATTCCCACAAAAGCCATTATCGAAGTAATTGCGTCACTTCTATGGTGCCAAGCATCTGCCTTTAGAGATGTGCTATGCGTTTGTTTACTTTTTCTTATGACGACTTGATAGGATATTTCCTTCCATATAATAATTAAACCCAATATTATCAAAGTCCATGGCTTTGGTATTTTATGAGGCGTTTGAATGTTTTGAATGCTTTCGTACGCAATTATAGTGGCAGAAACAACAAGAAATGCAACGACCCCAAATGTGATTAAGGGTTCAATTTTCCCATGTCCGTATGGGTGGTTTTCATCTGCTGGTCGTTTGGCATATTTAAATCCCAACAACACCAAAAAGGAAGCAAAAATGTCCGTTGTAGATTCAATCGCATCTGCAATTAGCGCATACGAATTTCCAAAAATACCCGCAAGAGCTTTGATAAGAGCCAAAGCTGTATTTCCAAAAATACTGAAATAGGTGGTCCGAATAGCTGTTTGTTCGTTGCTCAATTTTGAGGTTTAGTTTTTCTCGAAGGTCAGATAATCCGTTCCTCCACCTCCACCACTAACGTCTATCAATTCAATTTTTGTAGCAGATTGTGAAATAAAATCCCAATCATCGTTTAAATCTTGAAAATCATTGGTTAAATTGAAATTGATGTTAAAGTCTAAATCGTCTTGGGTATCGTCATTGCTATTGCTATCAGTAATACCCCAAGTACCATCGTAACTATTCGTTCCATTGCTGGCATTCAATACGCCGGTAACCTTAAAGCTAAAGTTGTATCCTGTGAAGTGGCTGGTTTCGTCCGTTCCCGAATCAATAAATTTCGTTATTCGCCAAGTTCCACTTTGAACATTCGTTTGCACGGTGCTTTGAATAGTACTCGTTGGTGTATCGTCCTTTTTTTTACAAGCAACTAAGGTAAATAGACAAAACAGACAAGCTAAAATTGTGATTTTTACATTTTTTGTTTTCATTTCCTTTCAATTTTAAAGGTTAGCTCTATTCTTTTCAATTTTGAAGATACCAGGAAGTAATTGAAATATCAAAAGATAAGCTTACTCCTTGGTTCTTAAACAATTAATTTAAGGAAATTTTTTGAAATCAGAAAATATCTGCGCCCATTTTTTTGCAATTCTCCTAAATCTATTTAGAATGCCGTACCTCTCCTTACCTTTCAAATGAAAGACAGAACTTTTCTATTCTTCAACCAAAATTCCAATGGTTACTTGTAGGTTCAATGATTTCGCTTAAGTTGTATAGGATCATCACTATTTTTATCGGAATGGAAAAAGCAAAAGCAATCCAGGCTCTTGTCGTGTACATTTTTGCTTTTCCAGGATTGGATTTTGATTTTTCAAATTGTACTAGTGCCATTTGAAAAGGAATAAAAGATGTCAACAAAACCAAACCATAGCATGCAACGAAAGCTGGGCCGATGAATATCAATCCGAAAATATGCCGTGCAAAAAAAGTGGTCAAAAGAAAAAGGAAATAGATTCCCCAAAAGAGTTTCACGGCAAATGATTTATCATCTTTCATAGGCTTTTATTGTTCTATTCCCTTCAAAAATACCCAATCTAAAAATCGATATTTTTTGGTGAACGTAGTCGGATTTTTTCGACTAGGCACTTCAATGACCTCCATGCGCGCGACGATGGGGTAATTGTTTTTGGTTTGCGTAATTCCTGTTGATTTTGGTTTCACCAACCATTCTTCGAAAGGACTGTTGGCGTCTGTCTCGTGAATGTTTAGCAAGAAGTAGGCTTCGTCGTTTTTTAAGAATATTTTCTTTTTGACAAAAGCCAAAACAGGACGTTTTATACCTTTTCCTCTCATGGAAACGGGATGCAAATAAACGTATTCTTCGTAGTATTTTGACAAATAAATTTCGTTAAAAGAGGCACCTCGAACTCGAATGCCGAAAGGTTGAAATCCTTCGTATAGCGAATCTTGACGATTGCGCATTTCGAAAGGCATTTGAAATTTTATAGTATTCCACCGTCCTTGTATCAATTGAAAACGACTCATGCGCAACACGGACACAAAAACAATCAGTCCAATGGTAAACATCGAATACAACAAGCTGAATATACTACTGTCGAAACCTTTCTCTATTCCAACCAATACAAATTGGGCCAAAAATACAACCCCATAATATTGCATCATCCGTTTCGAAAGTCGGTCGGTATCAATGGCCTTCTTGTAGGTAAAATGCTCAGAATTGTTGATGGCATTGGTCAAAATAGAGGCGAAAATGGAAATGCAACCGAAGAAGAAAATAAGCGTCAAAAGGATTCCATAGGAAATACCGTCGTACATCAACCAGAAATCATAAATTCCATGTGCAAGGGCTGCGAGTAAAAGGCATACAAAAATGATCATTGGGTTGTTTTTGAACTTAGGATTGAAACGCACCAGAACAAATCCATATGCAACAATTGCCGAATCAAACATATGACCAATCGAACACAAAATGGCTCTCGAAGAAATTATTTCGGCGCCGTGATTTTCAAAATACATGACGTTTTCAACGGCTGAAAATCCCAAGGCAGAAACACATATAAATGCGATATAGTCAATCGGCTCTTTTAAATGTTTACGGAATAAACCGTGAAAAAGTAAAAAAGGCGTTAGTTTGGCAATTTCTTCAACTAATCCAATACCAAAGACCGAATAGGCAAATTGATTGACAAAGCTTCCATTCATTTTCCAGCCTGATGGATAGAGAATATTCCATTGTATTAAAAATACGACAAATACAGAAGCTCCGCCCATGGCGAAAACAAGCAAAACATACTTTAAATTGTTTTCTTGAAAGATGTCTATTAATCGAAAATAGTCCACCCAAATCCATGCAATAAAAAGCGCTATAATTATGTAGAAGGCAAGCATGAACTAAAAGTAAACTTTTTCCCTTAATAAAGAAATGTTAGCCTCTCTTTAACTCGATTACCGTTATTTCAGGTCGAATTCCCACACGGCCAGGATACGCCAGGAACCCGAAACCTCTATTTACATTTAAGATTTGTCCTTTTTCCTTGTAAATTCCTGCCCAACGCGGATAACGCCATTGCACTGGACTAAACTTTATCCAACCGGGTATCTCTATGCCAAACTGCATACCGTGGGTGTGACCAGCCAAGGTTAAATGGTAATGCTTTTCATCGTCAATAACTTGAGCATCCCAATGCGATGGATCGTGACTCATTAAAATTTTAAACTCTTCATTGGTCAATCCTTCGCTGGCTTTTTTAAGGTCACCTTCTTTTTTGAATCCACCGGCACCCCAATTCTCAATACCGACAAGGGCAATTTTCTCGCCGTCTTTTTCTAAAAAACGGTGTTCGTTGAGCATCAAGTTGAAACCCATATCCTTTTGAATTTGTTTCAAATGATTTAGGTTGTCGTCTTTCGCTTGTTGACTTTCCCATGGAATATAATCACCGTAATCGTGATTTCCCAAAACTGAAAAAACACCATGAGGTGCAGTCAGTTTTGCAAAAGTATCTATCCAAGGCAGCATTTCAGTAGCTTCGTTGTTCACCAAATCACCCGTAAAGAAAATTACATCGCTTTTTTGGTGGTTGATTAACTCCACTGCATGACTTATTTTTTCAGCATCATCAAAACTTCCGCTGTGAATGTCCGAAATTTGCGTAATTCTAAAACCGTCAAACGCCTCTGGCAAATCTTCGAAAGTCAAAGTGTGGTTTACGACTCTATAGTTGTATTTCCCGCGAACCATGCCATAAATCATCCCTGTAAATGGTATAGCTGCTATACCTAAAGCAATCTGACTGACCACTTTTCGTCTCTCCGGAAAAAAGCTAGTCGATTTTTCATTCGAAAAAATTCCACGTCCGATACCAAAAAGAAAACGAACGATATCTTCACCAAAAAGAAAGAGGATCAAGACAAAATCAAACACCAATAAGGTCATCATAAAACCAATTGCATAATTACGAATTGGATTTAGGTTTTGAGATTTGATTCCCGTGTTAAATTGAACTATCATGTTCACCACAACAAGGGCGCCGACTATCCAAAACATCCATTGTATCCATTGGTTTTTAGTGACCGTGCGAATTGCTTGAAAAGCGTACCATTCAAACAAAAGAAAAACGAGAATTATAATTATTTGACGCATAGATTGACAACAAAATTAAACGCTTTATGTTTTGCTTTATTTTTCTTTTGGAAAA
Source organism: Crocinitomicaceae bacterium (assembly GCA_024643585.1). Taxonomy (GTDB): domain Bacteria; phylum Bacteroidota; class Bacteroidia; order Flavobacteriales_D; family Crocinitomicaceae; genus UBA2040. The sequence continues at coordinate 5,174 of JAHEMP010000131.1, forward strand.
TTAACAATGTCTTTGAATTTGTGTAACTCGATTAGCAGAACAAGATTGTGTTTCTAACTTAAAATTTACTTATTTTAGACCTTTTGCTAAAGAAGATTGATTTTAAAAAATAGTTATGATAAAAAATAGTTTCCTTGCCCTTTTAACACTGTTGCTTTTGTTTTCTAGTTGTAAAAAACCCGGCTGCACCAATGAAAACGCAGAAAATTATAATGAAAAAGCCAAAACAGATGATGGTACTTGCAAACTTAAAGCAGATATCGTTTTTTGGTTTGACCAACAAAAATCAAATCAATTGGTCAGTCAAGGAGAAACGACTATACAAATTTTCTTGGACGGTCAATTAAAAGGAACATCATTTGCAAATGCGCCATGGCCGCAGGCTCCTGCTTGCTATTCGGGTTCAGGTGTTTCGTATTCCGAAGAATGGACCGAAAACCCGACCAAAACCTTTAATGTGGTTTTGAAAGGACAAAATGGGGCAGTTATCGCAAACTACAATTATACCGCAACTGGAGGCAAATGTAATTCTGATCAATTCCAATAATGAGACTCGAAAAAGCAGCATATCTATCCATTATACTTGCCTTCATAGGAGTAGTTTTGGTTTTAGCCAAAGCCCTACTAATACCAATTGTCCTCGCGACCTTTGTTTGGTTTATTATCCGTGAAATAAGGATGATTTTGAGGAAAATAAAATTTGTTCGCCAAAGAATGCCGCGCTGGTTAGAGAATCTTTTAGCCTCATTGTTTTTGTTTTCCTTGGTTGGATTTATGATTTCTATTGTCAGCGCAAACATTGGACTTTTATCTCAAAAAATGCCGCTCTACGAAAAAAATATCAATCAAGTCATCCTGCTTATTAACGACACTTTTCATATCGATTTGTTTGAAAAAATAAAGGCGTACTCGCTGAGTTTAGAATTGTCAAATGTTTTTCAAATGGTATTAAATTCGGTAACTTCTTTCATAGGTAACGGGTTCATTATTCTTATCTATGTTTTGTTTATGCTGCTGGAAGAAAGTGGGTTTTTACACAAAATGAGGGCAATTTACCCGGAAAGGGAAAACATGGACGAAACATTGGATATTCTCAACTCCATTGATGCTTCGGTTGGACGCTACCTCTTATTGAAAACATTGGTAAGCTTCACAACAGGACTGTTAAGTTTTATCGTTTTAAAATTAATAGGAATAGATGCCGCTTTTTTCTGGGCATTTCTTATTTTCATTTTGAATTTCATTCCTTTCATCGGTTCCTTAATTGCCATTCTTTTTCCTACGGTATTTGCACTTCTTCAATTCGGTGAATTGGCACCAGCTATTTGGGTAATTTCTGTTATTGGTGTAATTCAATTATTAGTTGGCAACTTTGTGGAACCAAAAATAATGGGGAATTCGCTGAATTTAAGTCCGCTAGTAGTAATTATCGCCTTGTCTATTTGGGGTGCTCTTTGGGGAATTACAGGCATGGTCATGAGTGTCCCAATTACTGTAATCTTGTTGATTTTATTCTCGAGGTTTCAGAAAAC
>JAHEMP010000132.1 GCA_024643585.1 Crocinitomicaceae bacterium
GCTGGAATGATTGAGATTCGCGGAGAAAAAAATGGAATCCCCGTGCTTTTAACCGAAAATAAACCAATGGAGGTGAATCTTACACTTAATCAGTCTCCTGAAGGTTTTAAATTTTGGAAATTAAATGAAGATAAAAAGCAATGGGAAGAGACTCCTTGTGTAATAAGCTCAGGATCAACAAATCAAAATCAATTGAATCTGATTGATAAAAAAATTGAAACTCAAGAAATGGTAGTTGAAAAATGCGAAAATCAAATCCTCAATATAAAAGAAAAGCAAAGGGTGGAAGTCGCTGAATCTATGATTCCTACTGAAAATGCGAGAAAATTAATAATCGATTTTGACCCTAAAGATTACCCAGAATTGAAAGGGTATAAAGACCTTGAGTTTGAATATATCTTGCCCAAGAACAAAAGTGAAGCGTCTATTAATGAATATTCAAGACGAATCAATTATGCTCAAAATCAAATTTGGAATGATGTTGACATTAAGAAACAAGGAGACTTTTACATTGCGACATTCATGAATTCCAAAGAAAACTACTCTTTACCAATTAGACCGGTATTAAAAGGTCAAAGTTTAGCTTTCATGCAAGCCAAAATGGAAGATGCAGCAAAAGACAAACAAATCGCATTGCAAAAAATAGAAGTTGAAAAAAAGGAAGCCGAGCTTGAATTGGTGAAACTAAAAAAGCAACATGAAAATTTAATGTTGCAATTAAAAGAACAACTCAGGAAATCCGAGGAACAAACAGCTAGATTGGAGCAGAGAGCAGCTGAAAACAGAGCAAATGCGCAGGCCAAAGCAAATAGTATTCAATTAGCAACGGCAAATTTTAGAACGAATTCTTTTGGTGTATTTAATAGCGACAAACCAGTACCATATCCTCCTCAATACCCAAATTTCATTGTTTTTGAAACAAAAGAAGGAAAAAAAATACAAACAGAAAATGCGTTTGTATTTGACTTAAGTAAAAATGTAAGATATTCTTTCGGTGGGTATTTCAGTCACACAATAGAAAATTTAGGTTGGTTTGATAATGAAAGTACTTTAGTAATCATTGATGACAAAGGCGAGTTGTATTTCAAACAAAAAATTAATGCCCAACCTAAAAATACAGGTAAAATCCTCGTTCAACACATGGATAAAAAAGACGTAACTTTAGAAAATATTCAATCTGTGATACGTGAAGCTACTGGTATTGTTTAGTGCACTTCATTTTTTTAGTTTTTCGCAAACTGACACTATTCGTGTAAATAAAACTTTAAATTATTACCCGAGTATTTCAGGTGTTCAGGACGGCAATATTGAATATTGGAAATTATGCAATGCTCAGGGACTGCAGACAAAGGCCGATTGCAGTATCATGTCTTTTGACCTTCAATATTGGGGAAGCAAAGGTCTTACTTCACAGCATTTCAGCGGCAATCAAATACCAGACTCTATTTGTACTCAAATTGCTCTTTATGGACTTCAAAATATGATTTTCTTTACGAATATTAAGGCAATAGATCCGCAAACTGGGAGAGTTTTACATCTTAGTCCAATGAACCTAATACCTGTTGCGAAAAATGAATAAATTTATTTTACACATTTTGTTTTTTATTCCATTTTTTAGTTTTTCTCAAGCTGATACCATTAAAGTATTTAAAAGCAGCAGCAAAACATTTAAGTGCACGACTGTGGGAGCATACTCGTGGTATTTGAATTTTAAAGACGATGAATGCATTTTAGCTGACCTAAAAATCAATCCGAATGAAGCTCAAAAATGGTTTGACAATTATTCCAACAGTCAAAATATTTACAGATCGAAATTTGTTTGGAATAATTCTGAATATTTGAACTTCAAAAAAACAAATGACCCTGCAGATTTATTAATTTTTCAAGTTTTAGAAATGTCGGAAGATTCGATTAAGCTCCAAATTATGTCAAAAAATGAAGTTTTTGTATTTTCTAGATTTGAGATGTAAACATTTGGTTATGAATTACCTTTTCTAAATTGTTTTGAAAATGATGCAAAGTTTATCTATTTTTGCTGTTAGAATAATTTATGAAAGCATTTAAATCATTACTTCTTATCCTTCTATTAGCTACGTATAATGCGGACTGCATTGCACAACACACTAATTTCAATAGTCAAAGAAATTGGTCGTTGAATAAAAAAGAATTTATTTTTGGAGTAGGAGCAATGAACTTTCTTGGCGATTTAGGAGGCCGCAATAGAATAGGTACAGACTACAGTCCTGTTGATTTGGATTTTGGAGCTACCTCCATCGGAGGTTTAATTGGATATAGATATAGATTTTCTCCGAGATTTGCAACAACCTCACAGATTAGCGGTGGTTTAGTTCGCGGAAGCGATGCATTGACACAAGAGATTATAAGAAAAAGTCGGAATCTCAGTTTCCGTTCTCCAATCGCTAGTGTATCTCAGCGTTTAGAATTTATCTTTTATTCCTATGAACAATACGGAAGTAGATATAAGATTCCTGGAATTAATGGTCACAAAGATAAAAATGTTCAGGCGTATTTTTTCGCCGGTATCGGAGCAACCTATTTCAATCCTCAAGCCCAATTAAATGGTAAATGGGTCAATCTAAGAGAAATGCATACAGAAGGCCAAGGACTGCCTGATGGACCAAAACAATATGGATTTGTTACAGCAATTGTTCCAATGGGTATTGGATTTAGAACTGGTTTGGACAAAGTTTGGAGAATTGGAATTGAAATATCGTATACCAAGACTTTTTCAGATTACATAGACGATGTGTCAACTGTATATCCTGATCAGGCTGAATTGGCTGCAACCTATGGAAACGATGCTGCATATTTATCCAATCCATCCTACCAAAATCAATATTGGTTTGCAGCAGGACAACAGCGAGGCGATAAACAAAAAGATAGTTATACGAATGTCAACATAGTCTTTTATAAAAACTTGACATACAAACCTTATAACTATAAGTTTGCACGCTCTCCAAAATTCAGAGGGGGAGGTCGATACAAGTTTTAATGATATCGAAAATTTTCGTCAGAATTCCATTATCCTTTCCTAAGGTGTATTAAATTTGTAGAAAAAACATGTACGGTCTTATACGATCAATTTTATTTCGCTTTGATCCTGAAAAAGTTCACTATTTTACAGTTCGACTATTAAAAATTACGCTGTCAATTCCTGGCGCTAAATGGATTTTTAAAAAACTTTTTTTTGTAGAGGATAAAAAACTTGAAACTACTGTTGCGGGTTTGAAGTTTAAAAACCCAGTTGGGCTAGCTGCAGGATTTGATAAAAATGCAACCATGTTCAATGAAATGTATTATTGTGGATTTGGTTTTATTGAAATTGGAACCGTCACTCCTGTTGGACAGCCGGGGAATGAAAAACCTAGGTTGTTTCGCCTCAAAGAAGACAGTGGAATAATTAATAGAATGGGCTTCAACAATGAAGGGGTGGAGGTCGCAATTGAAAATTTAAAGAAAAAAAATATCGATTTAATAATTGGAGGAAACATAGGTAAAAACAAAAATACGCCAAATGAAGAAGCAGATAATGATTACAAAATATGTTTCAACGCCTTATTTCCTTATGTCGATTATTTTGTTGTGAATGTTTCATCCCCGAACACGCCCAACCTTAGAGATCTGCAGGAGAAAGAACCTTTAACTAAATTATTAAAGTTGTTAATGGAAATTAACTCTTCCAAGGAAAATTCAAAACCTATATTTTTAAAAATCGCTCCCGATTTGACCGACTCCCAATTGGACGACATCGTGGAAATAGTGCAAGACTCGAAAATAAGTGGGGTTATAGCTACAAACACGACCATTAGTCGGGAAAATTTAAAATCTAATAAAGAGCTCGTTGAAAAAATTGGAGCCGGCGGTTTATCTGGAAAACCTGTAAGAAAAAGATCCACGGAGGTGATAAAATACCTTTCCGATAAATCGAATAAATCATTTCCGATTATTGGAGTAGGAGGGATTCATTCTGAAGAAGACGCATTGGAAAAAATAAATGCTGGAGCTGATTTAATTCAAGTATACTCTGGTTTTATTTATGAAGGCCCGGGACTTATAAAAAAAATAAACAAAGCTATTTTGGCGAAAAGATAAAATGGAAAAAGAAATTAAAATCATCGAATGTCCTCGCGACGCCATGCAGGGTTGGCATGATTTTATTCCAACTCAAAAAAAAATTGAGTATCTAAATATCCTATTAAAGTGTGGATTTGATACTTTAGATTTTGGAAGTTTCGTTTCTCCAAAAGCTATTCCTCAAATGAAAGATACGGCAGAAGTTTTAGCCGGATTAGAGCTAAATTCCTCGACAAAGTTACTTGCCATAATAGCAAATATGAGAGGTGCAATGGATGCCGCTGAATTTGAAAAAATTGATTATTTAGGTTATCCCTTTTCTGTTTCAGAAGAATTTCAGAAACGAAATACTAACGCTTCTATTGATGAATCATTAATTAGGTTAGAAGAAATTCAAAGTATTTGTTTGAAAAAGGATAAAAAACTTGTCGTGTATTTATCGATGGGGTTTGGCAATCCTTACGGCGAAAAATGGCACCCAGACTTAGTGTCTCACTGGTCCGAAAGACTTTACAGAGAATTAAATGTCAATATCTTAGCACTTTCAGACACAATAGGCTGCGCAAATCCACAAATCGTTTCAGAGTTGTTCAATCAAATAATTCCAGATTTTCCAAATGTTGAATTTGGAGCACATTTGCACACGATTCCTGAAAATGCCTATAAGCTCGTGGAAGCAGCCCATAAAAGTGGTTGCAGACGATTTGATGGCGCAATTAAAGGATTTGGAGGTTGTCCAATGGCAAAGGATGAATTGATAGGCAATATGCCGACTGAAAAAATAATTGAATATTTAATGGAAAATGGAATCCGTAACGAAATAGATTCTTCCCGTTTTTCAGAAGCAGAATCGATGGTTTCATCCATATTTATATAATTATGAAAGCGAAAATATTATTTCTTTTTATCCTTTTAACAAGTTTAACTTCTTGTCGAAACGATACCGAAAATCCCGAAATAGCGGAAAATATTAAGATTGAGGATACCGAAGGTTTTCAGGACATTGAAATATTATTCGATGAGTCAGATTTCTCAGACCCTGTAATGAAAAAACTATTGCTTGAATTAAAAATATGCACAGATGATACGCTTGCTACTTTAAATTCAGAAACTCCATTGTGCAGTGCTGAAAATTTTAAATTCCTTCCATTAAGAGAGGATATTTCATTAAAAAATGGTTTCATACTTCTGGTTAAAGCCAATACTGGTGGTTTTCCATTGAGAAGACTCCTGATTTTTCAAAGGGAGAGAGGTAACTTAGTTAAAACGAACGGCTTTGTCGCAAACATAATAGGAAGAACCAAATCAAAAAGTGGTTATGACGACCTACTATTGCGTTTTAATGACAAAGATCAAGGGGAAGATTTGTTCTACAATTGTTTATTTACGTGGCAAGAGGGTAGATATGAATATAAACAAGTTGAAGTTATACAAGGTGCTAATTGGGGAGGCCCTGTAAAACAAATCTACAAAGATTCTATTTCCAAAGAAGTTTATAGGGACATAATGAACAATGAAATGATATTCTGATGAGATGGACATACATTGTCATTTCCTTTACACTCTTAATTTCTTGCCAATCTGATTACTCAGATATCAAAAGAATAAATAAAGAGTCCACTTTCCATACAAATTCGAGCAAAATATGGGTTATTAATAAGGTGATGCTAAAAGGAGTCAATCATTCTTCTCTGTTATTAAAAGAAAAAGACGTGATTGTTTTTTATGAGTCGGGAAAAATAATAATTCAACCAATAAATACCCTTGGGACTTTTCCTTCCAAAACAGGAACGCTTAACCTTGGACAATACGATCAAAAATGTACATTCACTTTTCCAAATGAAAAATGGATCTTTCAACCCCTTCTTATTCAATCGAATTTAATCAAGTTGAAAGCCTTGAAAAATAGTGATTTTAAATATGATTTAGAATTAATTTCTTACCCAGAAAATTAATTTACAACAACACTATCTTACTGAATAACAATCCTTTATTTGTCATTACTTGAACAAAATAAACGCCTGGCGTTTTGCCCGTTAAATCAATAATTTTATTTCCAAAATTTAATTCCAATTGACCTGATGAATTAAAAACTTTTCCTTCTACTGTATCAAAATCTCCTGTCAATTGGTAGATATTGTTTTCAACTAAAATTGTAATAACGATATTCTTATCAATCTCCAATACACCAACAGGATCTTCTTTTCTCACCTTTACATCATCAATATATAATTTGAATCCGTCATTTGTCTGAAGTACAAAGGCTAAATAGATGGTCTCATTGTCCAAACCTAAGGTGCTCAAATTTGCGCTTCGACTAGACCAATTAACGTATTCACCAAAAATTAAACCTACTGTATCAGTAAAGCTAGATATTAATGTATCCGTTTTTGATAACAATATCAAATAATCATCAGGATAAGAAGCATCATGAGAACGAGCTTTCCACGATAAAATGTTTCCATAGGACCCAAGAGTAATTACTGGTGAAATTAACCATCTGTTGGCAACGCCAATTGGTGAGAAAAAAGAGGTCGAACTAGCTGTTAAATTTGCTAA
>JAHEMP010000133.1 GCA_024643585.1 Crocinitomicaceae bacterium
ATTTATTGCGGCATATGATGTTTCCAATCCAGCAAACATTGTTGAGGTGGACCGTATACAAAGTTCACCTGGATCCGCTGTAATTCCTCATAATTCGCACGTTCTTGGCGATTATTTAATAACGAGTTATTATAGAGATGGAATAACCATTCATGATGTTTCCAGGCCTAATAATATGGTGCAAGTTGGAAACTATGACACATCACCTTTAACTGGAAATGGTTACAATGGTTGTTGGGGTGTTTATCCTTTTTTACCTTCCGGAAATATTGTTGGATCAGACATTGAGGGTGGTTTATTTGTTTTTGGGGTTAATTATCAGAAAGGATGTTACGTTGAAGGAATTATAACCGATACAGTTACAGGATTGCCAATTGCAGGTGTTGATGTAGAATTGATTGGTGAAATTCAGACGGACATTTCTAAATTCGACGGTATGTATGCAGTAAGTACGCTTAACCCAGGAACAAAATCGGTAAAATACTCGAAAACAGGTTATGCGACTAAAATCTTGACTTTTAACCTGCAAACAGGATTGTTGATTAATCAGGACGTTCAGTTGGTGCCGTTGAACCCTTACGGATTTACAATCAAGGTATTGGATCAAGCAACGAACTCACCAATAAACAACGTTAAGGTACGCCTGGTGCATCCATCCATTGAGCACAACGGAATTACAAACGCATTAGGCGAAGAAGATTTCACTCTTTTTTACCAAGCGAATTATGAAATTTTTGTAGGCAAATGGGGGTATGTTACATCTTGCCAAAATACGATTTTAGACAGTACAACGGGTACAATAACCGTATTGTTAAATAAAGGAATTTATGACGATTTCGTGTTTGACTTTGGATGGACGACCACAAGTGACGCTGCTACTGGTGATTGGGTGCGAGAGATTCCAATAGGATATCCTACAACTGCAAATCCAGCAGTCGATGCATTTTACGACTGCGGCAAATACGCTTGGATAACTGGAAATGCGGATACGTATGATGCTGATTTGGATGATGTTGACGATGGGACCGTAACGTTGAAATCACCTAACTTCGATTTATCAGGATTCACAGACCCTTATATTAATTATTCCAGATATTTCTATAATTTCTTTGGACCAGGTGCCATAGACGACAAGTACAAAGTCATCTTGGGGAATGGAACCACCTCGTTTTTAATCGAGAATATTACGTCTGATACTGCCATTTTCAACAAATGGATATTCAAGAGTATTCGAGTTTTGGATTTTATAACGCCAAGTTCAAATATGACTTTAACCATTATAACATCTGATTTACCAGGGAATCCAAATATTACAGAGGCTGGATTTGATCATTTTTTTGTAAGTAATTCCTCACAACTTGACTTAGAAGAAACTGGAAATGTTTCTAGCATGTTCAATTTGTTTCCGAATCCTTCATCCGGAATAGTTAATGTTGAAACGACGAATTTAATCGATCCAATTGCAATCTTTGATCTGCAAGGCAATGTAATCCTGAAGGTTTCGCCGACTGGAATGCAAAATAAAATAGATGTTTTGAATCTGACTTCTGGCGTTTATTTTATTAAACAAGGTCATAATACAATGAAGTTTATCAAAAATTAATTGTTAGACCTTCATACAGGAATCTTGGACATATAACAGAATGGTTGCTTATATTTACGGCAAAAAACGAAGTTGAAAGACAATCTTGATATATCAATCGTAATACCATTGTTAAATGAAGCTGAATCTATTCCCGAATTATTTTCGTGGATAAATAAAGTAATGAAGGATAACTCATTTTCTTTTGAAGTTTTGTTTGTTGACGATGGGAGTAAAGACGGTTCTTGGGATGTAATTGAAAAATTGAAATCGAATCACTCAGAAGTTCGAGGAATTAAGTTTCAAAGAAATTACGGTAAATCAGCAGCCCTTCAAAAAGGATTCGAGACCGTTACAGGAAGTGTGGTCATTACTATGGACGCAGATTTACAAGATTCGCCTGAGGAAATTCCTGAGCTTTATAGAATGATTACTGAAGACGACTTGGATTTGGTTTCAGGTTGGAAGAAAAAACGTTACGACCCAATTACCAAAACGTTACCAACGAAATTGTACAATTGGGCAGCACGAAAAATCACAGGGATTTATCTTCACGATTTCAACTGCGGATTGAAAGCATATAAACTCGCTGTTGTGAAAAGCATTGAAGTATATGGCGACATGCACAGGTATATTCCACCTTTAGCAAAATACGCAGGGTTTAATAAAATAGGTGAAAAGGTCGTTGAGCATCAAGCGAGAAAATATGGAACGACTAAGTTTGGTCTTAATCGATTTTTGAACGGTCCCTTGGATCTTCTATCCGTAGCATTCATGGGTAAGTTTGGTAAAAAACCCATGCACTTTTTTGGTGCTTTAGGAACACTAATGTTCATTTTGGGATTTGGTTTGGTCTTTTATATGGTTATCCATAAACTATTTTTTGACCAAGGTAGTAGGTTGTTAGCGCAACGCACTGAATTTTTTGTGGCAATAACGGCTATGCTAATGGGAGTACAGTTCTTTTTGGCTGGATTTTTAGCTGAATTGTCTACGCGGAATGCGCCCCACAGAAACGTATATCTCATAGAAAAAGAAATCTAATGAATTTTCCTGTAGATTCTTCCTGGACATTGTTTTTGGATAGAGATGGAGTTATCAACCAAAGAATTATTGGAGGTTATGTTAGCTCCATTGATCAATTTCATTTCAATGATGATGTGCCAAAAGCGATTTCTATTTTCCGGAGCTATTTTAAATATATTGTTGTAGTCACTAATCAGCAATGCATTGCAAAAAATATAGTTTCAAAGCGTAACCTTAGAGAAATTCACCGTTACATGCAAATGAAATTGGTGGAGGAAAATACTTTTGTTGATGCTGTGTATTTCGCGCCAGAATTAGCAAGCGATCCATCCAATACGCGCAAACCGAAACCAAGTATGGCTTTAGAGGCTAAGAAGGATTTTCCCGACATCGATTTTCAAAAAAGTGTGATGATAGGCGATACGGATTCGGACATAAAATTTGGGAAAAACCTTGGCATGAAAACTGTATTAGTTTCCTCAGACGAAAACACAAATGAAAAGGCGGATTTGGAGGTTAAATCTCTATATGAATTTGCATTACAATTGAAGAAGAATGATGAATAGTAAATGGATTGCTTGTATATTAATTTGTTTGATTTTTGTTTCAAAGGGAATAGCGCAAGTCAATGTAACAGATAAACAGGGTCGAAAACAAGGTGATTGGCAAAAAACATACCCCAAAAGTTCGGCTTTAGAGTACAAAGGCACATTTAAGGACAATAAACCAGTTGGAGTCTTCACTTATTTTTATCCTTCAACAAAAATTAAAGCTGTCATAAAACACAATGAGAATTCTTCCCGATCGGAAGCTTTTTTTTATCACGAAAATGGAGTTTTGATGACATATGGGATTTATCAAAACATGAAAAAAGACAGTGTTTGGTTGAATTTTGGCCCTTCTGGAAGGATAAGTTTTAAGGAAACGTACAAAAATGACATTTTACATGGTCCGAAAATTGTTTATTTCATTTCTGAAGATTTAAACAATAAATCCAGTAAAGTCTCATCGACACTATTTTATGAAAATGGCAAATTAAATGGTGATTATCGAGAATTTTTCGATTTCGGCGGAAAGAAAGTCGTAGGTCATTTCGTAGATGACAAAAGGGTTGGAATCTGGGAGGAGTATCAAGTCAATGGTCAGAAAATGGCATTAACGCGCTATAAAAGTGGTGTTAGACACGGTTGGTGCTTTGCATATGACGAAGCAGGAAAAGAGGTGAGCAAAGCCTATTACTTTTATGGAAAAAGAAAAGAAGGCAAGGATCTCGAATTTTTAATGAAGCAGATGAAAGAAAAAGGAGTTAATCCAAACGAATAGCTAACTTTAATCGTATAATGTTTTAATTGCTAGTAAAATGCGCATTAAAAGTTTTATTGTATTATGCTTTCTAATCTTTTTGTCAGCTTGTAAAAAGGACAAAAACAGTTCTCCTGTTCAACTGCATACGGATTATTCTCCGATTGAAGAGGGTCGATATGTAATTTATGAATCGACCGAAATAACGCATGATGCAGCGGTAAATCAACACGATACACTCACTTTTTTATTAAAGACAAAAATTGGTTCAATATACGTTGACAATGAAGGTAGGGCTGCCCGTGAATTTTTGCGATTTATTAGTCTCGACACAGGTTTAACTTGGCAATTGAGTGATACATGGACAACTATTTTGGACGGAAACAAACTGGAATTGGTAGAAGAAAATCAGAGGGTTGTAAAATTGCTTTTTGCTCCGACAATAGATAAAGTTTGGGATATCAATGCGTATAATAGTTTTCCAAAGCAAAATGCAAGTTACAGTTCAATCCATACGCCTAGATCAATAAATGGAAATAATTTTGATTCAACCATAACTGTTAAGCAGGCTGATTTCTTTTCATTAGTTGATTATCAAAAGCAAAATGAAGTATATGCGAAAGGTGTTGGAATGGTGTCCAAATATTTCAAAGACCTAATTATAGCTAATTTTGATACTTTAAATGTGTTGAAAGGAAAGGAACTTTATTATAATTGTATTAGTTTTGGATTGGAATAGACGATAATCCATATTTTAATTCAAACACGTCAAATTATTCATGAACTTTAAAGAAGTAAAAACCGACTGTCATCATTTTCGCACTACAATTCCTTGCGCTCCCAATAAAAAAGAAGGTGTGACATGTGAAAACTGTTCTTTTTATAAGCCTATTTCTAAAAGAATTTTAATAATAAAATTAGGCGCATTAGGCGACGTTATACGCACGACACCTCTTGTTGTTAAATACAAAGAATTGTACCCGAATGCCCATTTTACTTGGATTACTTTGTCACCAGCGGTTTTGCCATCATCAGAGATTCAACAAATATTAAAATGGGATGCCACTTCGATTTATATTGTCCAAAATTCAAAGTTTGATATTGCAATCAATCTTGATAAAGAGCAAGAAGCCTGTTCTCTATTGAGAAATGTTGATGCGACGGAAAAATACGGTTATACGTGGGGAGATTTTTCTATCCTTCCCGCTACACCAGCTGCAGAGCACAAATTGATGACGGGTTTTTTCGATTCCATTTCTCAAAAAAACACGAAGAGTTACCCAGCTGAAATATTTGAAATTTGTCATTTACATTTCAACAAAGAACCCTATCTCATTAATAAAAACAATGAAATTGTTAAGGGATGGTCTTTAAAATGGGCGGGATTATCGGAAGGTAAAAAAATTGTTGGATTGAACACAGGTTGCGGTCCCAGATGGAATACACGCTTATGGACGAACAAAGAATGGATGGCACTAGCTCTAAAATTAAAGGCTGAAGGATATTTTCCAGTTTTTTTGGGAGGTGAGTTGGAGCATGAAAAGAATTTGAAATTCGCAGAACAAACGGGAGCTTTTTACCCAGGACATTATTCTCTTGAAGAATTCATTGCTTTAACGGATGGTTGCGAATATATTGTTACGCAAGTTTCAATGATGATGCATATAGCAACAGCCCTTCAAAAGAAAATGGTCTTAATGAACAATATTTTTAATAAATATGAATTTGAATTGTACGATAGGGGTACAGTGGTTGAACCAAAATCAGGCTGTGAATGCTATTTTGGAAATTCGTGTAAACGAGGAGAAAATTCGTGTATGCATGAAATAACCCACCATCAAGTTTTTGAAGCCATCCAAAATTTATAATTCATGAAGATTTCTTTTTTATCGACTTTCTTCCCATTTCGTGGCGGAATAGCTCAGTTCAATGCTTTGCTATACAGGGAGTTGGAGAAAAATAATAAAATTGAAGCCATTACTTTTAAAACACAATATCCAAATTTTTTATTTCCTGGGGAAACGCAGTTTGTTCAAGAAGGGGATAAGGCAGATGAAATTGTTGCAAGACGCTTGTTAAATTCAATAAATCCATTTTCGTGGTTCAAAACTAGATGGTATTTGCAGAAAAATAATCCAGATCTTGTTCTCACGAAATATTGGATGACATTTTTTGGACCCTCATTGGGTTTGTCACTCAGAAAATTGAACAAAAAAACAGTTAGGATTAGCATTTTAGACAATGTAATTCCACACGAAAGACGTTTTTTTGACGCATTAGCGAATCGTATATTTTTAAAAAACAACGATGGTTTCATAGTAATGTCAGACAAAGTTTTGGCTGATCTTCTGAAACTTAAGCCGAAAGCAAAGTATTTGCGCATTAACCACCCGCTTTACAATCATTTTGGAGAAAAATTGAATCAGGGTGAGGCACAGAAGAAATTGGGCTTGAGGAGTGATAAAAAAACGTTGTTGTTTTTTGGATTTATCAGAGCTTACAAGGGTTTAGATTTGCTGCTAAAGGCATTCAATACATTGGATGATAGTTATCAGTTGATCGTGGCAGGCGAAATCTATGGCGATTTTTCGGTCTACCAAAAATTAATTGACGATAGTCCGAATAAAGTGAATATTCACCTTTTTAACCATTACATTCAAGATGATGAGGTGCCTTTGTACTATTCTGCCGCTGATGTATGTATTTTGCCATACAAATCGGC
>JAHEMP010000134.1 GCA_024643585.1 Crocinitomicaceae bacterium
CTATCAATGGGTAAAAAATGGAAATGATTTGCTCAATGAAACAAATCAAACCCTTTCTATTGCTCCTCCAGACGGCGATTTTCAAGTCTATGTTGTAAGTAGCGACGGATGTCCCTCTATCTCAACTCCATATTTTGCAATTTTAGATATTGATGAATTGGATTTATCCAAAGCCGTTCTATTCCCGAACCCGTCCACAGATCAATTTACTTTGAAAACAGAAGAAAATATTGAAAAAGTGAGAGCATACAATGAACTTGGTATGGAGCTTGAATTAAGGATGATTAATCAAGGCAATTATAGTACTTTAGGATGGCCTGCAGGTATCTATTTTGTAAACGTAGAAACGGATAACAGAATATTTCAACTAAAATTATGCGTTAAATAGTGTTGGGGCGAAGATTTTTTTAATTTTGACCTTGAAAATTTAAAAACAAACATGGTATTATCAGGAATCATTTCCATTTCAGGACGTCCAGGACTCTTTAAAGTTGTGGCACAAGGTAAAAACAACATCATTGTTGAATCATTAGAAGACAAAAAACGTTTTCCTGCTTATTCAACAGATCGTATATCGGCATTAGAGGATATTAGTATTTATACGTATGGCGAGGACCAAGCTCTACACGAGATTTTTGATGCTATATTCAAAAAAGAAGATGGGAAAGTTTGTATCTCGCACAAAGAAAGCGAAAATAGTCTTGCTGAATATTTAGAATCTATCTTACCAGATTACGATAAGGAGCGCGTTTACCCTTCTGACGTGAAGAAAATTTTTATGTGGTACAATCTTTTGCATAAAGCTGGCGAATTAAAGCTTGAAGAAAAAGAAGAGAAAAAAGCAGTAAAAAAATCTGCGAAAAAGGATGAAACTACAGAAGAAACTGTATCTGAAAAACCTAAAAAAGAGACGAAAGTTAAAGCTGCAACTACTGTTAAGCCAAAAGCGACTGTAAAAGCCAAACCTACCGCAAAGTCGACAGGTGGTAAAAAAGCCGTTACTCCAAAAGGAGGAACAAGCAGAGGAAAATAATATTTCTTTCACTTACAAATACTAGAGTCGTCACGCATTAAAACGAGACGACTTTTTTAATTTAATAAAATATGAAACTAGAAAGGCCTTCACGAACTTTTGTCGACAATGATCTCAAAATCAATTCATGGGAAGTAATACTCCCCTATTTTGAAGATTTAGTAAATCGTAAAATCAACAACCAAAATGATCTTGAAAATTGGCTAAAAGACAAAAGTGAATTAGATGCTATTTTAGAAGAAGATATGGCTTGGCGCTATATTAGAATGACAGTTGATACCACCAATGAAGATTTTTCAAAGAGCTATGCATTTTTTGTCAACGAAATAGCTCCAAAGGCCGCACCTTTCGATGATATTTTAAATAAAAAACTGATTAATTCTCCAGGTCGAGAAGAATTAGAAAAAAATGACGCTTATCGAATTTACTTTAGAAGTGTAAATAAAAGTATCGAGTTGTTTCGTGAAGAAAACATTCCTCTTGAAACACAAATTCAAACTAAAAGTTCTGAATACGGCAACATTTCAGGTGCTCAAAACATTGAATGGGAAGGAAAAACAATTACTATGCAGCAAGCCTCGAATCTTCTAAAAAAGCAAGATGAGAAAATTCGAAAGTTGGCTTTTGAAAAAATCAGTTCACGTCGCGCCGAAGACATTGAAGCAATGGAAACGCTGTTCGACGATTTGGTGAAACTGAGACACCAAGTTGCAATAAATGCAGGATTTAAAAACTATCGAGACTACAAATTTGAGGCATTGGGTCGTTTTGATTACACAGCTCAAGATTGCTTTAATTTTCACAATTCAATCAAGGAACATATCGTTCCATTGGTGAATGAAATAAGAAAAAAACACGCAACGAAACTTTCAAGTGGGAAAATAAAACCTTGGAATACAGAGGTCGACCCAGATGGACTAGAAGCTCTAGAACCCTTCAAGGATGGAGAAGAGCTTTTGGAAAAAACCAAACTGATTTTCCATAAAATGGATCCTTATTTCGGCAATTGCTTACAGACAATGGAAGAACTGGAACACTTGGATTTAGATTCTAAAAATGGAAAGTCCCCTGGTGGATATAATTATCCTTTGTACGAAATTGGCGTTCCTTTTATTTTCATGAATGCAGCGGGAGCTCAACGAGATGTAGTCACGATGATTCACGAGGGAGGTCATGCTGTTCACTCTTTCCTATCTCGAGAATTGCCTATTACGGCTTTCAAAAATTTGCCTTCTGAAGTGGCCGAATTGGCTTCTATGAGCATGGAATTACTTTCGATGGAACATTGGAATGATTTTTATTCCGATGAAAATGACCTAAAAAAAGCAAAACGTGAACAGCTCGAGGGTATTTTGAAAGTTTTACCTTGGATTGCTACCATTGATGCATTTCAACATTGGATTTATACTCATCCTTCACATACCAGAGAAGAGCGTAAGAAGGAATGGTTGAATTTGCAAAAAGAATATGGAAATCCATATGTGGATTGGTCAGAATATGAAGATAGTCTAACCTATGCTTGGCACAGACAATTGCACCTTTTCGAGGTTCCTTTTTATTACATCGAATATGGAATTTCTCAACTCGGCGCACTTGGAATATGGAAAAATAGTCTTGAAAATAAATCAAAAGCACTGACCGATTATAAAAATGCATTGCGCATAGGTTACACAAAAGATATTCCGAAAATTTATGAAACGGCTAATTTGAATTTTGACTTTAGCTCGAATACTGTAAAAAAATTAGCGGTGTTTACAAAAGGCAAACTTGAAGAACTGTAATTGCGCTCTATAATCTTCAACCGAAATTCAATTATTTTCGTTTGGTTAGTTGTAAACTGTAATTAACTAGTGCTATGAAAATGATTGTTACCTCTATTTTGTTTATAGTGCTGTCATATTCAGCCATATGTCAAACGACCTATTCCAAGGTTATTCATGAACAAAATTACACTGGAATTCAATCCAATGGAACCTTTAGAAATGATAACGGTGAATTGATCTTTTCGGGAAACTTTGAATTCGGCCGCTCTCACGTTTCAAAGATTGATTCTACCGGCAACCCTGTTTGGACCAAAACATTCAATCTAAGCGACCAAAACGGATTTTTTGACCATTTCATTCAGAAGGATCAAATTATTAGATTGATTGATAGTAATTTCTTGTTAACAAGAAACTTAGTTGACTGGTCGAGTGGGAAAACGTTATGTTATTTAATTAAATTTTCTGAAAGTGGAACTTTATTGTGGTCTAAAAGAACGCACAAGAATGATGCGAGCAATACATGGTCCTCTTTCTCTTTGGAAATGGACAACGGTAAAATTTTACATGCTTTAACTCCTGCTGGTAGCGGAAAACTAGATATCGTAAGGCTAAATTCCAATGGGATAATTGAAAACCAAATCAATCTCGATATTGATAATTCTGCTGAGCCAGTCGCTTTTGTAAAGGATGGAATGATCGGTTATCTGATCTTAAAAACGAGCATTAACTCGTGTTTTGTTGTCAAAATTGATTCTATTGGATCCATTATGGAAACGAAGAAAATTACTGATTTCGTTCCTGTTGACGGAACGATGCACAATTCCAGTTTGTTTGTCATTGGTCAAAGTACAAATGGGATGCAACTAACTGCAAAATTGGATTATTCCACTGATTCTGTTTATTTTCTTAACAGCACAAATGGCGACCAGAAACGAATAAAGTCCATAAACAATGAATTATTTATCATTACGAATAATTTCACGTTTGGAACTATCATTAACGTAGATTTTACGAATGCTATAACAAAGGAATCATCCTATAATGGCTCCCCAATTAATTTGTATTCAGTTGATGCTGAACGCTTTCTTTCCATCTGCAATGGACCAACTTACGGGATTAAACAATTTGGTGATCCTCAAGTAGGCATTGCTCTTTTTGACTCTGTTGGGATGGGTAATTCTTTTTGTTTCAGTCCGCCCAACGTCACGACTAATCTTCTTTCCTATTCAACACTTTTGAGCCATGATACATTATTATCGAATACATCACCATTATCAGTTGCTGATACTTTAACTGTTAATTGGCTTGATGGAAATTTGTTCGTCGGTTTAGGTTGTGTCGACAATCTCGGGGGAGTTGAAGAACAAACGAATGAAAAGAGTATTGTACTCGTACCGAACCCGAGTGAAACTCATTTTTCTATTAATTCAGACAAACCAATAAATGCTGTTGTAAAAGTTCTAAATTTTGAAGGAAAAGAAGTTAAAACCGCCAATATTAATGGAATTACCTTGCAAATTGAAACTGAAAACTTTGAGAGCGGAATATATCTTGTCAGATTAATATTAGAAAATGGTTTAATGATAAATAAAAAGCTCATTATTATGCATTAAGCCCTTGTTTTCGAATATTATAACATTTCACTTGTATTCCTTGGATTCAAATTAATAGTAATACTTACTTAACTCTAAGCATAAAAATATTGACATAAAAAAACCAGTTATTTCTAACTGGTTTTTGGTAGCGAGAGGGAGATTTGAACTCCCGACCTCCGGGTTATGAATCCGGCGCTCTAACCAACTGAGCTACCTCGCCATGTGCGTTTCGGGGTGCAAATATAATAGTTTTTTGAATTTCACTATCCCCTAAAAAGAAATATTTTAAATTGTTTATCCGATTAGGATCTGTCTTCTTCAAAAAGAACTTTTGTATTGTGCTTCAAGGTTCTCAAAACCAAAGAAATACTTAATGCAACTACTAAAACTACAGTGTAATTTGAATTCCATTCTAATTTTCCATTATTGAAAAAATTACGCAATAAATCAATAAACAAGAATCCTATTATCGTTGCCGTAACTCCTGAATATTCTCTTCTTAAAATTGTTTTAATTGAAAACGGAATCTGTCCTTTCACATAATTTTTCATACTTGGCCAAAAAGGCGGTACGGACATAGACCAATCAACATAAGAATCTCCGAATTTTCTTTCCAAAAATCGCTCTTCTGCAAACATGATTCTTTCGTAGTACAACCAAAATAGCAATGAAACCAAAATCACATACCAAAAATTGAATGTATACATGACAATTCCTATCCACATAAAGTAATTACCTAGATATAATGGATGACGGACTGTGGAATAAATACCCTTTGTGTTAAGCGCTTCTGCAACTTGCTCTTTGGTATTTCTTCCAGAGGTGTTTTTATTGCTGGTTCCTATAGCTATACCCCTGATAATCTGACCAATTAAAGAAATTAACGAACAGATTATCAACATAACACAATACAAATCATCGTTTTCATTAAGGAATTGATAATCAGTAAAGTATACTACTGGCACGGCCAGTACAAACAATATTACAGGTATTTGCCCTCTATATTTGAACAAGAGATTACCGTTTTTTTCGAAAGAATGAACTAGAGCCATTGAAAAGTTTTAAGTATATTTCGGGTTTAACAATGCGAAGTTATAATTAATTAATAAACTAAATGCCCGAGAAAAAGAAATTTGAACTCGAATTCCTACTAAATACGTCTCCAAAAGTCCTAGAGAACATGCTTTTTACTCCGAGTGGATTAAGCGAATGGTTTGCTGAAGATGTCAACATTAACGAGGATATTTACACATTTATATGGGATGGAAGTGAGGAAGATGCACGTCTTTTGACCAAGAAAAGTGGTGAGAAAATAAAATGGCAAAAAAAGGATGACGAAGACGAAGGTCTAGATACATATTTTCAGTTCCATTACGAAATAGACCCCATGACAAAGACCGTTGTATTGAAAGTAACGGATTTTGAATATGAGGAAGACATGGAGGAGGCTCAAGCTCTTTGGGAATCTTTGATTGAAGGGTTAAAAAGAACATTAGGCGCATAATTTGCACATATTTTCGTTTAACCATTGAAAATTCATACACTTCGATGATTATCTTTGCGTCTACATGAGGTTGCCATTTAAAAGACTTTATCTTTTTAGCATTCGATCGTTTGCCGGTCCTTTTGTCGTGACCTTTTTGATTTCCATGTTTATCCTTATTATGCAGTTCTTTTGGCTGTATATCGATGATTTAATGGGTAAGGGAATCGAGATTTATATTATTCTGGAACTTTTATTGTTTGTAAGTGCTAGTTTAATCCCTCTTGCTTTGCCACTTGCTATTCTTTTGTCATCTATAATGACATTTGGAAATCTTTCTGAAAACAATGAGTTAACAGCCTTAAAATCAAGTGGATTGTCATTGCTTAGGATTATGCGTCCACTGATTATCGTTGTTTTAATAATTTCATCCTGCACCTTCTATTTTGCAAATTATGTAATCCCAGTTGCAAATTTGAAATGGCATTCGATTATCTATGATATTCAAAACACCAAAATAGCGGCTATTTTATCGCCAGGAGCTTATACCAAGGAACTTGATGGCTACGCCATAAAGGTAGATGAAGTCGAAAATGATAAATTCACAAACATTATTATTCATGACCATAGCACTCCTGGAGAAATAAAAACTATTCGTGCCGAAAATGGAAGGATGTACAAATCTGAGAATGGTAAATATTTGTTTTTTGAATTAAACAAAGGAAAGGTAATTGAGGAATTATCGGCTCA
>JAHEMP010000135.1 GCA_024643585.1 Crocinitomicaceae bacterium
GAGGGTTATATTTTATTGCCATTTAAAAAGCAGCATTTAATTCGTTTTGTTTTACAAAGTGACGCACCAATTAAGTCTGATGAAAAAGAAAATAAAATGGAATTGAGTAATTCAGTCGGAAATTGTTCATTTGAAATTCAGCAGACAAATGAAGCTACTTTGATGGTGATTGTTAAGATAAATTTGGTCAAGCGAAAGTTAGAAAGTTCAACCGACCACGAAGATTATCTTGCCCTTCTAAATTTCTATCATGAAATGAGAAATAAGAAGTGGGCAATTAATATTTAAAAATATTTAAAATTCAAACAGAAGTAGAGATTTTCGCTACTTTTACTTTATAATTTAAAATTTCAATTAAGATGAGTAATTTCATTAATCAACATGACGGATTTTCGAAAGAGATTTCTCGTGAATTTTTTAGAAGCGTATACAGTTACATGGTAGCAGCCTTGGCTGTTTCAGGCATCATTGCTTTTTGGGCAGGAACACCAGAGTTTTTTGTTAAATATTTTATCAATGCAAACGGGGGAATCGCTCCTTTGTATTATGTTGTGATTTTCGCACCGCTAGGTTTAGGTTTATTAATTCAAATGGGTTATAAACGACTGTCTCTAGGTGCATTAATGGGCTTGTATTTACTTTTCTCTGTCCTTATGGGACTGAGTTTGGGTTCCGTTTTCTTGGTGTATTCAGGGCAATCCATTGCAATTACCTTCTTTGTTTCTGCTGGTGCTTTTGCTGGGATGGCAATATTAGGCTATACGACCAAAACAGACTTAACGAAAATGGGTAGCCTTTTGTACATGGCTTTCATCGGTATTTTCATCGCGGGGATTGTGAATATTTGGATGAAAAGTGATACCATGAGTTTCATAATTTCTGTAATTGGTGTTTTCGTATTTACAGGGTTAACAGCCTATTACATGCAACAATTAAAAACAATGTCAGAAGATTCTGAAATGTCAGGAATGGATAGAAGCAAATTGGCAATTGTTGGCGGATTGATTTTATACATAACTTTCATCAACTTATTCATGTCTTTACTCCGCATAATGGGTTCAAGAGACTAAGAATTTTGTATTTTTACCAAAAAAACTTTCAATCATGCCAGATAATTTTTTCGAAGAATCAACAGCAGCAGTAGGAACAATATTTACAATTGTTGCCTTGGGTATATTAATCTCTATCCTTATTTGGGGATAGTTTTTAAAACTAAAAAATTTGAATCCTCCTTCTCGAATGAGCTGGAGGATTTTTTATCTACAAAAAGCAAAATAAAATGATGAACCCTTGGCACGATGTTTCCATAGGAAAAGAAGCTCCTGAATTTGTAACTGGAATTGTTGAAATCCCAAAAAATTGCAGGGCAAAATACGAATTGGATAAAGATTCAGGAATGTTGATCTTAGACAGAGTACTGTATTCTTCCATCAATTATCCTGCAAATTATGGCTTCATCCCCCAAACGTATTGTGATGACAATGATCCATTGGATATTTTGGTTATCTCTCAAATCGAAATTGTGCCAATGTGCTTGGTTAAAGCCAAAGTAATTGGTGTTATGCGGATGATGGATGGTGGAGAAATGGACGACAAGGTTATCGCTGTCGCGGCCGATGATATGAGTTTTAATCACATCAACGATATTGACGAATTACCAGCTCATTGGATCAAGGAGTTGCGAAGCTTTTTTGAAAATTATAAAGTTTTGGAAAACAAAACAGTAGTGGTTGAAGAATTCCAAAACAAAAAAGTGGCTTGGGAAGTAATTGAACAAAGCATCATCGATTACAAAGAAAAGTTTGGCAAATAAAGGTGAAGGAGAAATGCTTCATCGAAATTTTGAAATAAAAAAAGCAAGTTTAGTTCATGCCCAAGAACTTCGGACTTTGGCGATTGATACATTTCTTGAATCTCATGGACATAGCGCTGCCCCTGAGGACATAAATCAATACCTTGATAGTAAGTTTACCCTAGAGAATCTTCAAAAGGATTTGTCCGATCAAAAGAACTTGTATTACTTGGTATTCAGCAACGATGAACTTGTCGGATATTCAAAAATTATACTGAATACTTCTTACAATAAAATTACAACAAACAGAAGTTGCAAATTGGAGAGGTTATATGTTCTACAAAAATTCCACGGAACTCAAATCGGACCTTTACTGATGGACTTTAATGTTCAGCTAGCTAAAGAAAATAAGCAAATTGGCATGTGGCTATATGTTTGGACGGAAAATAATCGCGCTATTCGATTTTATGACAAGTATGGATTTAAAAAAATTGCGGATACGGAATTTCAAATTTCTAGAAACCACTCGAATCCCAATTTTATCCTTTATCGCTCATTCGAAAACGAATGAGGAAATGCGGTAGGAAAATGGAAGTTGGAAAAAGTATCTTATATTTATTGAAAGAAGAATTTGATTAATTATTAATTGAATGACGACATGATTTCAATAATTTACCAATTTGATTTAAAACCAAAACAAGAGGATGATTTCATACAGGCGTGGCATGAAATGACACTTTTGATTTACAAGTTTGAAAATAGTCTGGGTTCAAGACTCCATAAAAAAGATGATCGGACATTCATTGCATACGCACTGTGGCCAGATCAATTTACCTGGGAAAATTCAGGGGACAAATTACCAAAAGAAGCTCAGTTGGTTCGACAAAGAATGCGTCAATGTTGCGAAAACGTAAAGGTTTTGTTCGAAATGGAAGTAATTGATGATTTATTGAAGTCACCTTGAATCTAGAAAATTATCAATCGCCAATAACCAATTTATAACCGACCCCGCGAACATTTAGGATCTTTAATTTAGGATCGAATTCGAGTTTTTTACGCAGTTTAGAGATGAAAACATCCAATGTTCTACCAACGTAATCTCCTTCATCACCCCAAACCGATTGTAGAATAATTTCTTTTGCTACGGTTGTATTGACAGAATCATGCAGCAACAAGAGTAAATCCGACTCTTTGCTTGTGAGTTCAATTTTTTTCTCTTTCATTACCAAAGTCATATTCAATTTATCGAATTGAAATTCTCCCAACTGAATCAGATTTGCATTCGGTTTTACTTTTCTCTTTCGAAGAAGCAACCACAATCCATAGGCAAAAACCAAAAACATTCCAGCGAGCAAAAAGATGATTTTTGCAGTTGATTTCTTGGATGGATTAGCCAGTTTTTCAATTGGGTTTTTGTCTAGAATTGTAAACCAAAGTTGGTAGCATCCTTTTGGTTGTGAGCGACCAGCACAGGGAACAATTTTGTTTTTTCGTGAATTGCCCACTTCATAACTATAAACTACTTCGTGACTTACGCAATTGATCATTTCCACAATATAATGTTGTGCCAATTGAGTTTCTAAAACGACGCTATCTACCGTTTTTGTCAAGGCGTCGGGTTCAAACTCTAATGGGGAGCTAAATTCAACTTTGTATCTTCTATTGGTATAGATTACTGGCAAAACACGGGAATCTTGGTCACCAGCATTCAGCAAGAGTTTATGTCCTATCATTCTTAGGCCAACTTTAACGTGTTGAACGTTAGTGGCTGAATCGGATTTCCCTATACTGAAAAAGGAAAAAGAGCAAACCAAAACTACAAGAAACCTACGAATTGAAATGTTGAACATAAAACAAAACTATTCCATTCTGAGTCAAAATGAAATGTTTTACAGAAGATTTACATTAATTTACAATTGAAGTGGTACATTCGATGACCTAGTCCTTTACTTTTAAAGAAACAAATCTAAAAATGTTAGTATGAAAAATAGAATCATTTCAGCAACTGCGGGAGTTTTGTCTTTAGGACTTTTGGCTTTTGGCTTTTCCAAATGGGACAGTCTCCGAATGA
The DNA here is from genome assembly GCA_024643585.1 of Crocinitomicaceae bacterium. Taxonomy (GTDB): domain Bacteria; phylum Bacteroidota; class Bacteroidia; order Flavobacteriales_D; family Crocinitomicaceae; genus UBA2040. The sequence continues at coordinate 3,864 of JAHEMP010000135.1, forward strand.
AGGGGGTTAAAAGCACGAAAATAGAACCTGCCATTTTTAATTATTATTTCGAGGCTGGAGCAGATGATAATGAGTATACCGACTTTTTCTATGATATGGGTTCGCGTTTTAAAGGAATATCCAAAAGCACTATTCAAAATGCAAGTACAATAAGCGAAATGTTAGATCAACAAGAAATTGATCAAGTTGATAGTTACAAGCGGGTTAGTATAATTATTCTCAAAAATGATGAGCAAACTGATATTCGTGAATCGGGATATACGGATAAATTGACGGAATCTCAATTGAAATTGTTTAGCACTTTTACGTATTCAACCAACTTTTTAATACGTGCAGATTATATTCCGAAGGATAAAAGTATGCAAGATGAATTTAACAGTTTCACGCCTCACTTCACTGTTGTTCCAGAAAAGCAAGCGGAATATGTCGACGGAAAAGATGCTTTACTAACCTACTTCGGTGCTAGGAATAAGAAGAACACCAAAAATCTTGATATTAAAATGTTGCGACCAGCTAAAATGTATTTTACGGTTACAACGGAAGGGAAGATTACAGACATTCGTTTGGATTATTCTTGTGGATATTCCAATATAGATATCGATATGATAGAATTGTTGACGAATACTTCTGGAAAATGGACTCCAGCCCAAAATGGAAAAGGTGAGAAAATAGAACAAGAACTCGTAGTTTCTTATGGAATGGTGGGCTGCTGATTGTAATTCAGTTGAAAAATAAATCCGAGAAAGAGGATTAAATTTAGAAGACAAAAAAAAATGATTGGCTCAATTCGAACCAATCATTTTTATATTTCATAGTTTGTAATCTTTTACAAATGCTTAACTATTATTTTTTTGATGATTATTTTGTCCTCCAATTCTATGTTGAACAAATAAACACCATTTGCATAATAGGTAACCGGGATATTTACATGTAAACCACCCAGTTGTTTGTTTAAAGTAACTACATCTATCACTTTTCCTGCAACATCTGTAATTACAATTTTTCCTTCACTGTATTTGTCATTACGAATTTGAACCGAAACTTCATCACTGGAAGGAACAGGGAAGACAGTCACATTCAAATTGTCATTTAACTCGTCTAAACCAAGAGAAGTTCCATCAATAACATTTGAAAACGTTACTTCTGATGTACCATTGGCGTATATAGTTTCTACAGCAAATCGGTATTGTTCAGAAGGGTTTTGCAAAGCGTACTCTTCGTCAACTTCAGTAACTGCTGCTACTGGACTAGTATTGATCATCTCCCAATTTGAAATATCTGGAAATTCACTTGCCAAACCTCTGTAAACATTGTACGATAAAACTTCATTGTTCGTGAAATTATTACCACCATCTAAAGTATGAGCACGTATCAAAAATGACATGTTTGGCGCATTACCACCTAAGAATGTACTGAAATATTCAGTTGGGGTACCTGGATATTTAATAACCGCTGTATTAGGTGCTAAAGTATCCGAATAATCAACACCTAGTGCATTTGTGCTCAAAGGATTATTTTGCCAATGAAGCATAATGTAAACGCTCTCATATACTACGATGTTTGGAACATCTATTTTATGCAATGAATCTGCGTAAATTAAAAACGGTTTACTTGACGCAAGTAATTGATCGTCAGCAGCATTAAAGATATCTATTGTCACTGAATCTATTGCATTGTTATAAATATCGGTCATTATTTCAACATCCGTAATCGTTGTAGTATCGGTAATGTTGAATACATTACCTAGCCAAACGTTTTCGTTGGGGCTGTTTGTAAAACTTAGTGAAAGTATGTCATTGTCATTTTGCAATTTTACTTTTGCACCTTTTAAAGGATCTTTCCAAGTTACTCTTACATCACTCAAACCAACTTCAACATTAACATCCCATGGGCTAATTTTCTCTTGACGTAAAATAATATTTCCAAGGTTAACATTTGAATAACTCAAGGTTGTATATATAGTTGTATCGTAGTATCCATACATACTGAAAGTAACTTGATAATTTGAAACTCCGTATATATTTGTTAGAACAATATTGCCTAGAGAGTTGGTCAATCCATTGTTGGTCGAATAGCCAACTGCTGTTACTGAAACGTTTTGTAATGGCACAGTAGGGGCATTGTCACCGAAAACGGTTGCTGAAATCTGACCGTTGTATCTTTCTTCCAAATAGAAATCATTCGTATCATTAGGTGAACTCAGAGTTACAACTTCTGTTGAGTCATTGTATCCAATGTAACTCGCTGTGACATTATAATTTCCAAAAGGCAATGGAGTAAATGAGTATTCACCATTTGCGTTTGTTTGAACACTCAAAGCTGTTCCGCCAACTTCAACTGTAGCTCCTGAAATTGGAGTTCCACCTGAGGTGTAAACAACTCCACTAAGCTCACTAAAGTCAATAATCGGATCGATAACGAATGTAGTTAACGGTATACTAGTTAATCCGTTATAGAAAGTTCCTGGTCCTACATTTGGATCAAGTGCGTAATAATCCAAAGCAGATAGCGTTCGAATAGAAGGTCCGCCTAAATCGGCAGCTTTAAATCGTATAACTGCTGGTGGCCAAGCTGGATCATATTGGTAATCTTGAATTAATAGGTTAGAAGACCCTGAATATTGCAATGGTGTGGAGAAAGGAATGTAAAGTTTTCGACCGTTACCTGGCA
>JAHEMP010000136.1 GCA_024643585.1 Crocinitomicaceae bacterium
TTCGAAAAGTAAGTCGCTATCTGTTTTTAAGTGAACGATTCCACCTTTTTTAAGGATACGACGGTATTTCTCTATGAAATTGGGAGATGTCAAACGCTTGTTGGGTTTATTCGGTTGTGGGTCCGAGAAAGTCAACCAAATTTCGTCGATTTCATTGTCGGCAAAAGTATCGTTTATAAAATCAATTTTCGTTCTGCAGAAAGCTACATTAGTCAACCCTTCTTCTATAGCTTCCGTCGCACCAATATACATACGTGCACCTTTGATGTCGACTCCGATAAAGTTCTTTTCTGGATAATGGCGTGACAGTCCAACAGAGTATTCTCCTTTTCCACAACCCAATTCCAAAACAATTGGATTTTTGTTGCCAAAATGTTCACTCCATTTCCCTTTCATATCCGAAACCTCACCTATGGTTGGCTCGAAAAAATTTGGATAGTCTTTTACCGCTGCAAAGCGTCTTAATTTGTCTTTTCCCAAAACAGTTTTAATTGAATTTAATTTGAACGTTATAAGCGAAAATTCTATGAAATTTCAACGTGGTAACTTGTATGTTTTCTAATATTAAGAACCTTCCCTCCTTCAAAAATAAGGTATTGACCTTTAATTCCCATGAGTATTCCTTCGATGACCGTGTCTTTGTCAAACGACATACTTTTCACCTTTTCAGGATATTCTAAAACAGGGAATTGCAAATCAATTATTTCATCATTTTCTGAGAAAAATTGGGTTAAATCTTCTGGTAATTGTTCGTGAAGCGACCATTTTTCTTCCTCCAAATCAATGCTATCGTCATATTCATTTTTCAACATGCGTTGCCAGTTCGTTTTGTCGGAAAACATAGCTTTCAATTCTACCTCTAATCTTCCTGCTTCATAGCGATTGGGAGTTTCAGCCAATCGTATTGCTGACATGGCTCCTTGATCTATCCAACGGGTTGGAACTTGTGTTTCACGCGTTACCCCCACTTTAACGACATCACTCGCCGCCAAATAAACAACATGCGGTTGGTTGTGGTTCGCCTCTTCCCATTCCACATCGCGACCTTCGCCCAAATGAGCACGACATAATTCTGGTCGAATGATACATTCAGCAGCTTCTGGTGCATTGGCGAAACAAGGATAACAAAACCCTTCTCCAAACGATTTCTTGGTCACTTTTTCACATTTCTGACAAGTGATGGTTCCGGTAAATTCCATCCGTAGATGTTTCCCGATAAAATCATTCATCAAAACAGGTGTTTCCCATTTCAGAGAATATTGAATTGGACTGCCCAATTCTGTTTTCATTTTGTGCAGGATTCCCTTCATTATTCTTCTGGAAGAATGTCCATTTTTTCAGCGAAGTGATAACAGTAATCTCTTAAATCTTCCGAAATATTTGTTTCATTCGTTGCTCTTTCAAAAGTATCTGCCATAGATAAAAGCGTTTGATGAAAAAATTGTTTCATTTCTTCAATCGACATTTCTTTCGTCCAAAGATCAATTTTCATGGTGTTTTTCTCTTCACCGTCCCACATAGCAAGGAACATTGCCTTTGCTACTTGGTTTTTCATATCGCCATCCGCAGCGTCCCAACGCAATTCAATTGGCAACTTATTTTCGTCCATTCCAACTTGAACCTTGATTTCGGATATGCTTTTTATTTCGTCGTTCATTTTAATCGATTTCGTATGCTTGTAAAATTTTATTGTAAGGTGTGTTTTGTAATTGTTTTAAAGTAATAGAGTTCTTTTCCATATACTTTCTGACCATTTGCCATCCCAAATATTGTCCCAATCGATCTGGACCTTTTTCAGGCAAACCTACTGTGAATGGGCCTGGACTCAGCATGTTTATGGATTCTGTCTCATTAATTCTGAAAAGCATTTTTTCCTTAACAAGGTAATCCCATAAAGAAAATTCATTCTCGTTTGCCCATTTCAAATCCTCTGCAGAATAGCGAATAATAATTTCGTCATCTAAGTCTGGAAATGAAGCCTCGGTGAAATACAATATCTTTCCCCAATTGACCATGTTTTGAGCCAGGTTGCCTTCACTCATATCCACCACGTTCGACATGATCCAAGAACACAAAGCATCTCTTTCAAAGTACTTTTGATCCATACCTTCTTTGATCCAATCGTAAAAAATTGCTCTTGGCAATTCTTGAACCAAAGGCTCATCTTGACCCAAATACCTTTCCAATCCCATAATTATTTCATTCTGGGTTGAAAATGCGCTGCTTTGAAAGCATGTATTTGCATATACAATAGACGTAGGGATTTTTGCCTCTGGCAAATGATATTTCAGATTTTTAAATCCTGAAATAATAATTCTATGTCTTGACATCAAATCCGGAAATTTTTCTGAAATTTTCTTTTCAAATTTTGCCATTCCAGGATCATTGGCGAAAAGCTCGATGTTTTGGAGAATGACTGAATCTTCGGGTACCCCAATTCGCAGCCCCATTCCTAGCTCATATTCATAAGCATCGTTGATTTCGGATTTATAAATTTCATTCCATTTTTGTAATTCACTACCTGTAGCATTTACAAAAACTGAATCCATGTTATAATAGTTTATGGAAACCACAACCTTAGAAGAATCAATGTCCAAAGGATTGTTCTTACAAGATAATAAACCGATAATAACAAAAGAGAAGACCAAAACTTTATTACGAGCCATAATTATTGCTTATTTTCGTGGTCAAAATTAACGAAAACTAAGGTTTTCTATTTATTTTTATTGAAATAATCAACAACCATGAAACAAACAGTACTTTTCACGTTTATATTATTGACAGGATTCACATTTTCTCAAGAAGATACCGATAAAAAATTTCAAGCTGGCGTTGTGTTCGGCACAGGAATCAATTTAAATAAGACATCTACAAAAAAAATGGAAGTGGACGGTGTTGGAAATTCATTTACGGTTGGAGGAATTTTTAATTTCAATATTTCCCAAACAATGGCATTCTGTACCGGGGTGGAATTTGATTTTGAAACCAACAACATTAAACCGTCTGGTTTAATTGAAAACAGTTTTTATCAATACAATGACACCAAAATTGAACTCCAAAAAGACACCAAACCAAATTACCCATTGTATCGATGGACAGAAAGAAAACAAAAACCAGTTTACCTAACCATACCAACAATGGTATTGTTTAGAACCAAGTATTTTGGAGATTTTAGATACTTTACAAAATTTGGATTGAGAACCAGTTTTTTATTGGGTAACAAAATAAACGACACAGGATTTGATTACAATAGCAATGGCGAACCTATTGCAGCAGAAAACAACTCCATGAAAGCATCAAAAGACATGAACGTTGTGAGGTCCAATGCCGGAATAACCTTGGGAACAGAATGGAATTTTTCAGGCTCAACTTCCTTGTGTTTTGAATTAGGCTATTATTATGGATTTACCGGAATTTACAGAAGTAATAAAGGGGATAATATGACCAATTTCTATTTGGATAAAGACAATTCTAACTTGCCAACTTATTATTCCAATGGCATGACGCAAAGCCAATTGCAGCTGAAAATATCATTTCTATTTTAAAGACTAGAATGGATTATCACAAGGTTGGTATTTTTATTACAAATTGGCTAAAAGAATATACACTCAAAGCTAAATCCGAAGGTTTAATTATCGGCATTTCAGGAGGAATTGACTCTGCTGTAACTTCTACCCTTTGTGCCATGACAGGATTAAAGACTATTATTTTAAGTATGCCCATTCGTCAAACTGAGGCCGAACATACAAGGGCAAAAAATCATATAAACGACTTGAAGTCCAAATTTTCGAATGTCATTGAAATGGAAATTGACCTTACTGATACATTTCAACAGTTTTCGTCTAAATTACCTGAAAAAACAACCGAACATTTCTTGGCTATGGCAAACACCCGGAGTCGCCTTAGAATGTTAACGCTTTATGCTATAGGTCAGTCTAATAACTGTCTAGTCGCTGGCACAGGAAATAAAGTGGAAGATTTCGGCGTTGGCTTTTTTACCAAATACGGCGATGGAGGTGTTGATATTAGTCCGATTGCAGACTTAATGAAAACCGACGTTTGGGAACTTGCCAAAGCATTGAATGTGATACCTGAAATTATTGAGGCCAAACCAACCGACGGACTTTGGGAAGATGGTCGAAGCGATGAAGATCAAATTGGTGCTTCCTACCCTGAATTAGAATGGGCAATGGAGTACATCGACGATGGCAAAGAATTGAGCGCTCGTCAAAAAGAAGTTTTAAGCATCTATAAGAAATACAACCAGAATAACCGACATAAAATGGATCCAATACCGGTGTGTATTATTCCATCCAACATACTTTAAAAATCAATTTATGCTCCTAACAAAATACCACAAATCACTATTACTATTCGTTTTTATTTTTCAGATTGGAACGAGCACTATTGCACAACAAAATTTTGACAATTTTAAAATTTTGCAATCGCAAGGTAAAATACCTGAAGATTTTATTTTAAAATCATCCATCAAAGTAGCGGCAGATATGCAGGCCGAACGCGAGAACCTGAACTCCAAGGAAAAGCGAATATTTCTAGAGGGGATTCATTACGGAATTGACGAATTGCTGCAATCCGGTCTGGTTATTTATGGTGATGAAATTTCAAATTACATAGTTAGAGTTGCAGAAAAAATTCTTGAAAACGATAAAGATTTATTTAATAAGCTTCGATTTTATACAATTAAATCCAATGTCTCGAACGCATTGTCCACAGACCAAGGTATTGTTTTCGTCACTACAGGTTTAATTTCTCAATTGACATCAGAAGCGCAGTTGGCTTTCATTTTGGCCCACGAAATATCTCATTACACTGAAAAGCACGTTGTCGAAGGTTTCGAGTACAGAACGCGAAACCGCGGTTTAGGAGATCAGATAAAACAGTTAAGCGTCTATTCAAGAGAAAAGGAATTTGAAGCTGATATTTTAGGTGTAGAATTGTACAATAAAGCAGGTTATGCTAAAAAACATATCACTTCTACTTTTGATGTGTTGATGTATTCCTATTTACCAATTGACGAAATAGAACTTACAAAAACCTATTTCAATTCTGAATTGTGCTTCGTTCCAGAAAGTAAATTTGCTTCAAAAAAATATCCTATAAAAGCTGAAGAAGATTACGATGATGAAAAAAGTTCTCATCCTAATATTAAGAAAAGAAAGGATAAAACATTAGAAACAGCCACAAAAATGGCCAATTGGGGGAATGTTGACAATTATTTTGGTATGAATGAATTTGTTTACATCCGAAATCTTTCAAGATTTGAGCGATTGCGATCAGATATTATTGAAAATCAATACGCCAATGCACTTTATACGATCTACATTCTAGAAAAATCTTTTCCCAACTCAGTTTATTTAACAAGAATGAAAGCACAATGCTGGTTAGGACTTTCAACCTTTAAAATTGGGAATTCTATCAACAAAACAATAGATTCAAAATCAGAATTGGAAGGCGAAGGGGCTGCCATGCACTTTTTCATTAAATCACTAACGGAACAAGAACTGACGATTATGGCAATGCGAATTATTGAAGATAGTCGCAAAAAACTTCCCGAAGACAAAGAAATAAATGCGATTTGGCAGCGAATGACCGAAAATTTGTTCAATTCAAAAGTGAAAATGGGTGAATTATCAAAAATGTCATTTGATATGGCAGTTAAAGATTTCAAAAGTAAAGATACAGTTGCTTCAGATACTACAAATGTTCAGCCGGAAAAACAACTTTCCAAATACGATAAAATAAAGCAAAAGAAAGCTGGAATAAGCGAAAATGGTATAGATTCCTCCCTATACTACAATTACAGTTTATCTGATTTGTTAGAAAATGAAATTTTCACTAAAAGAATGGATGAACTTAAAGAGTTGGCGGAACAACAGAAAGAAAAAGAAGAACTCGAAACGAATATGAGTAGGTCTGATCGTAGAAAATTAAAAGACGAGAAAAATAAAACAAATCTATCTGATTTTATTCTTGTTGACCCAGCAGCAATAAGCTACAAAAAACAAAAAGTTGACTATACGGGTTCTGAAGAATTAAGCGATAAATTCAATGAATCTTTTGAGGTAATTTCTGAAAAATTATCCCTTAATATGCACACTGTAGGAAAAGGTAATTTGGCTGATATCGGAACGGATGGTTTCAATGAGAAAAGTTTATTCACTTCCCTGTTAATTCAAATTTCCAATAATGAAAACTTAGACATTTTCCCAGTTGATTATTCCTATTTACAAAAGGTAACCGACGATTTTGGAACAAGTAAATTGGTGTTTTCAATTATAGAACACTCATATAAACCTCAATTTAATCCATATGCAATTGCGCTAATTGTTTTTCCACCCGCATTTCTTGGCTACATACCGTTGCCATTTATCAAAGGGAATCAAACTGAAATTAATCTTATTGTTCTTGATATTTCAAATTCAAAAATAACAAGTGGAGCGAGCTATTATTTCAGAGAACCAGTTAGCAAAAAAGGCATGCAAGCAAGAATTTATG
>JAHEMP010000137.1 GCA_024643585.1 Crocinitomicaceae bacterium
TATGGTTCGCACCTTAGATACTGAATTTATGGGAATGAAAGTTTACGTTTATGCCACCCCTAATTTATTGTAAGAAACAGAAAGATAAATGATTGTTGAACTTTTGGTCATTATAAAAAAATAACTTAGCCTTTCAAGACTTCTTGAATCAAAGTATCTTATTCAACGCAGAATAATCTATCTTTATATCCTTAAAAGACTTTTAATCAAACACAACTATGAAATTCCCTTTTGTAAAAAGTAAAATCGTCGTTGAAGGCGTAAACACAATTCCTTTTGAATCTTTTTTTCAAGAATTGCGCGAAAAGGAATATGCTCGATTGGATGAAACAGGACATACTTATCTTGATTTTACGGGGGGTAATTTATACGCCAAGTCTCAGTTAGACAAACACCAACGCATGCTTAGAGAGAATGTATATGGAAATCCACATTCCACAAATCCAACCTCTCTAGCTTCAACAATGTTAGTCTCAGAGGCTAGACAAGCTGTTTTAAACTTTTTCAACGCTGAAGATTATTACTGTGTTTTTACACCAAATGCATCTGGTGCATTGCGGATTATAGGTGAAAGCTATCCTTTTTCAAAAGATTCAAGATATTTGTTGTTAACTGATAATCACAATTCGGTAAACGGTATACGCGAATTTTGTAAAAGTAAAGGCGGAAGTTTTGACTATGGTTATTTAAAATCCACAGATTTAAATATTGATGAAAGAAAATTAGAAGAACAACTAAGTTCAGGCAATCCAGACGAAAATAAACTATTTGCCTTTCCAGCTCAATCGAATGTTTCAGGAATAAAACATGATTTGGCTTGGATCGAAAAAGCTCAAAACAAAGGATGGGATGTACTTCTTGATGCAGCGGCGTTTGTTCCAACTTCGAAACTAGACCTTAAAAAGGTCCAGCCCGATTTTGTTTCCATGTCTTTTTACAAAATGTTCGGCTACCCTACTGGAATTGGATGTTTGTTGATTAAGAAAAGTAAATTCGAAAAACTTCAAAAACCTTGGTTTGCTGGTGGAACAGTTGAAATGGTCGGTGTTAAAGCACAAAAACACTGGTTGGTAAACAACCATGAACGATTTGAAGATGGAACTATAAATTATTTGGACATTCCCGCGGTAAAAATTGGTTTAGATTATTTGGATACAATAGGAATGCACCGAATTACTGAACGAATATCGGCATTGAGTGAAACCCTATTTAGGGAATTAAATGACACAAGCCATTCTAACGGAAATCCTGTTGTTCGCATTTATGGACCGCAGAATAGAAAAAACGTAGGTGGCACCTTAATTATGAACTTCTTAGATCAAGATGGAAACCAATACCCCATTGAGCAGGTGGAAAGTAGAGCAAACCAAAAACAGATTTCTATTCGAACAGGTTGTTTCTGTAATCCAGGATTAGACGAACTTAATACAGGTATTACCGACGAAGAACTAAGCAAATACTTTACTGAGAACGAAAGTGGGAATTTTGGGGATCGGACCAATTTTTATGGGAAATTTAGAGGCGCAACAAGAATTAGCGTAGGAATTTCGACAAACAAAGCCGATATTCAAAAATTCATCGAATTTGTTCGTTCCTTCCGGAATAGCACCGTAGCGAACTAATTAATAGTTCTATTATGGTCAATTAAAGTCTGAGAATTCGTAAAATTGAGCTTTTAAAAAATATAATGAAATTCTTACTGATAATTCTCTATATCTCTAGTTTCTGTGCGTACAGTATCCATGCCCAAATCGACTCGAAATTCAAGCGTACGCTTAAAAAAAACAACCTCGAACTATTTGTTCCTCAAGGTTTTGCTGAAATATCGACACTTCCAAACAAAGAAATGGATTATCAGTTTGCCTTGAAGTATGGGGTTGACACTTTTGAAATACGTTATACCGTCTACCCACTCGACAAAAAAATAAAAGAATTCAAAAAGAATTTGAAAAACCCAACCGAAAAACAGGTGCATCCAAATTTTTATTGGGAAGAAATGTACAATGAAAAAATATCTATTCTTTCAAACATTTCCAAAAATGAAGTTCCCAAGCCACGCCTAATTTCTGATGAGGCTGCTAAAGAAGAGTTTAATGCAGATGCAGGTGCCATAACATTTTTCCCCATTGCGACTACCTCCATAAATTCAGAATATAAATATTGCCTCATGATGGTTATTCATAAAAATTTTGAATCTGACGTATATATTAGTTATTTCGGAAATGATAGGGACAAGATTGAAACACTTGCCTTAAAAGCATTTCACGCTATCCGATTTAAAAATTAATCTAACAAACCATTTTCATTGATAATCTATGCTTATTGCCAAACGATCAATTCATCGATCAAGATTGGACATCGGAGCATTACAAAGAAGATGGGAGAAAACGAATAGCAAAAAAATTAGCCGAGTCTTGCCAACCTTAATTAGTCAATCAGAAACCAATAAGTTACTATTCTACCGTAACTGATTTTGCCAAGTTTCTCGGTTGATCCACATTACAACCTCTCATTACCGCCATATGATAAGACAGTAATTGAAAAGGAACTGTAGCAAGCAATGGCACTAAATGTTCGTCGGTATCAGGTATTTCAATAATATGATCAGCCATAAGTTTCACCTGCTCATCGCCTTCAGTAACTATGGCTATTATTTTTCCTTTTCTCGCTTTTACTTCTTGAATATTTGAAACCACCTTTTCATAGGATGTTCCTTTCGTAGCTACCACAAAAACAGGCATAGCCTCATCAATAAGTGCAATTGGTCCATGCTTCATTTCTGCCGCCGGATATCCTTCAGCATGGATATAGGAAATCTCTTTTAATTTCAAGGCACCTTCCAATGCTACAGGGAAAGAACTTCCTCTTCCCAAGTAAAGTGCGTTGGTTGCGTCTTTGTATTCTGCAGCGATACGTTCAATATGCGCATTGTTTTCCAGTACTTTTTTCACTTTGTCAGGAATCAACTCCAATTCCGCCAACATAGTGCGGAATTTAGTTTCATTCATTGTCCCTTTCTTGTGAGCAATAGACAAAGCCATTAAAGTCAAAACAGTTACTTGGGCTGTAAATGCTTTTGTTGAAGCAACACCAATTTCAGGACCTGCATGCGTATAAGAACCTGCGTGCGTTATTCTCGAAATTGAAGAACCAACAACATTACAAATACCTAAAATAATGGCTCCTTTTGATTTTGCCAATTCAAGTGCAGCCATCGTATCAGCCGTCTCACCCGATTGGGAAACAGCAATAACTATGTCTCCTTCGTTGATAATTGGATTTCTATATCTAAATTCTGATGCGTATTCAACCTCAACATTAATTCGAGCTAAATCTTCAAACAAATATTCTCCAACCAAACAGGCATGCCAGGAAGTACCACAAGCGACCATCACAACACGATTCGCATTTATCAATTGTTGCTCGTAATCTTTAATACCGCCCAATTCAACCCAACCTTCCGTTGCATTTAATCTACCGCGAAAGCAATCGTTGATGGAACGAGGTTGTTCATGAATTTCTTTCAACATAAAATGCTCGTATCCGCCTTTTTCCAAAGCTTCCAATTGCAGCTCAAGATGTTGAACATACGGTGTTTTTTCCTCGTCTTGGATATTCCAAAGTTTCATGCCATCTTTCAAATCAATAACAGCAATTTCTTCGTCGTTCATGTAAACCACTTGGTCGGTGTATTCAACTATTGGAGTGGCATCCGAAGCCAAATAAAAATCATTTTCTTTACCAATACCAATAACCAACGGGGACGATTTTCTCGCAGCAACAATCGTATCTGGTTTGTCTTTAGAAATTACGACAATAGCGTAGGCTCCAGTTACACTTAGCAAAGCTATCCGAAGTGCTTCGCCAAACCAAACCCCTTCTTTTTTCTGAATATCGTCAATTAAGTGAACCAACACTTCTGTATCCGTATCACTTTTAAAAACGTACCCACGTGAAATTAATTCTTCTTTAAGCACGTCGTAATTTTCAATAATCCCGTTGTGAATTATCGCTAAATTTCCATTACTCGAACTATGTGGATGTGCATTCTTATCGTTTGGTTCTCCGTGAGTCGCCCAGCGCGTATGGGCAATTCCAATCTGACCAGTCGTATTTTTATCAGAAGCAAAGTCAACCAAATTGGCTACTTTACCTTGCTTTTTATATAAATTTAATTCCCCATTGGACAACAAGGCAACACCAGCACTGTCGTATCCTCTATATTCCAATCTTTGTAATCCTTTTATTAAAATTGGATACGCCTCTTTTTTTCCAATGTAAGCTACAATTCCGCACATACCGCTTAAAATTCTGTGTAAATAATATAAAGTTTTGGTTTTACCTTATTCAAGGTATTTCTACCATTAAAAATAATCCTATCCATTGATATGACTGAGCGTTGGGGAGTGATGTAGATTGGTTGATTTTCTCTATCACCTGAAACTATACTTTGCACAACATTTCGCAAATCATATGTAATGCTCTTAGTAAAATCACTTATGGCTGCTGGATAAATAAATGGTAACCATTCAGGGTTAATTCCACGTTTATTAAAATAAAATATTCCTATTCCAGGATTGTATATAGAACCAGTTTGATATTGAATTGGCAGATCCAAAACTGCTTTGTGAATAACCGTCTTTTTCGAAATATTGCTTAATCCCGGGATTTCAACAACCCCTCTCAGACCATACGATTGGGTATAAAATTCTTGCAACCCACTATTTGGGTTAGCAAGTACGCCTTGAACTTTTGTACCCGCTCTATCAAATTCAACATGGTTGAACGACTGACAATTATTATTAATAATAAAATCGTACAATTTCTTAACCGGGGTTAAAACTCCATTGACCAATTCCAATTTCTTGTAATAAATGGTCAGTTTTGATGCCGTTGATTTCGTGTCAAACGAGTAAACGGATCCTTGACCTGACGACTGTGGAGGGTTATTTGTAATGATTTGGATTCCTTTAAAAAATTCAACGAAATTATCGCTTGATGTAAATGCAGAACTTCCACTTGCTGATTCAACCATCAAAGATCTTGCAAGATTCGTGTCGATATGAATACGCATTTGAGGTGCAACTGAAACAGTGTCAACTATGGCATCGCCAATTGGGTCTGGCTTGATGGTTCCTTTTCCTGGCATAACCAAGTTTACCGGTTTTACAGCTACAGTTGAAAACTCATAATATTTTACCGCTGTATCCGAGGAGATCTCTTCGTCTACCTCATACACTTCAAATGTTTGGGTTGAGAGGCCGCCCGTATAGTCGGAAAATTGCAACGCTAAAACAAAAGAATCTATTGAAATTTGAGACAAATCACCAAAATTAGGATTTGCTGAAGCAATACGAATTTGGGTATAGAATGAGGCCTTAACCTTGCCGAATGTTTCATCATTCATTTCACCCAAAAGATTTAACAATGGGTTTTTAGTGGAAATGGAATCATCAAGAATCGTATACGTATTCAAGGTAAATGTATCAATCGCGCCGGCATTAAGAAGCTCCGCTGGATCATACGCGCCAGCACCAATGGTTGATTCCTTTTTCTTGCAAGCAACGACAATAAAAAAAGCAAATAAAAAAGTAGCGGAAAGTAAAGAAACTTTCCGCCACTCGCGATAAATACGATGTATCATTAATTTATATAAGAATTTCTTCTTCAATTACTTTATCAAAAAATTCAGACAATACTTTAGTCTGGTTTTCTTCAGGAACATACTCCTGTTTCAAACACGTTTGCTCGTCTACTAGTTGTTGCAAAGATGCATCTAAATTTTCACTCGCAATGTTAATACCATCCGCATATTTCATCATGACGCGGGAGATATTTAAAAAGCTTGTGTCTTTCAACTCTTCTATAACTTCTTCAGAGAAGCCATCAAATTTAAGCTTATCGGAGAAATTAGTGTCCCAATTTCTGTTAAAGCTATCGTTGTAAACACTGTAAATAACCTTCGTATTGGCGAAATGAGGATCCTTGCTGTAAAGTTGTTTTACATAAAGAGACATCAAACCAGACATCCATCCATGACAATGAATAACATCAGGTTGCCAACCCAATTTTTTCACCGTCTCCAAAACTCCACGACAGAAGAACATGGAGCGCTCATCGTTGTCTTCGTGAAATTCACCTTTATCGTTGGTTACAGTATTCTTTCTTTTAAAGAACTCATCGTTGTCAATAAAGTATACCTGCATACGAGCTGCTGATACACTAGCCACTTTAATTATTAACGGATGATCGGCATCATTTATTATTAAATTCATTCCGGATAAGCGAATAACTTCATGCAATTGATGACGTCTTTCATTTATACTTCCAAATCTCGGAGTGAAAACTCTGATTTCTTTTCCACCTTCTTGAGTGCCTTGAGGTAGTCGTCTAGCTGAATTAGCGATTTCGGATTTAGGAGAAAACGGTGCTATTTCCTGCGTTACAAATAGGATTCTTTTTTTATCCATGAAGATTTTAGATTGTCATTTTGACTACAAAAATA
>JAHEMP010000138.1 GCA_024643585.1 Crocinitomicaceae bacterium
CACGGAAGACAATTTCTTTCTCTGAGAATTTAATACAATGTTTTCCAAACGTTTAACCAGTACATTACCCCATCCTCGCTTATTGAATTGGTACAAATATTCGTAATTTGGGCTAAGATTGAAAAAATGCATTTTTGAAAGAATTGAAATGCTATCGATATTATCGTTTTTAGCTTCAATATTTTCATTTACAATAAAAGCCCAAGGTTCTACGGACAAAATGAAAGATCCATTTGTTGTTTCTTTATTGAGTTTCTTAATAATAGCTCGATTGTAAACTTCCCCATATGACGAATTATTCAAGGTGAAAGAAAAATTGTAAAATTCTTCGTTTGCTAGGTGCTTATTTAACACTTTAGGCTGTATTCCTTGCGCTGAACGCGAAGAACCCAAAATAAGTGACGTTTGTTTCGTAGAAGCAAATCGACTGTAAAAATCGTCTGTAGATCCATCAGCAAAATAGCCGAAAACAAGGTGGATGATTACCCCAAGAAATAAATAGAAAGAAAGTTTTTGAATAAATTTCTTCATCACTTAAAATTGAAAATAAATGAATTCCTCCTTGCCGAAAGTACCGAAAAACATTATTGAACAGAATACCAAGGCATAAAGTATTCTTCTTTGGTTAGGTTGAAAAGTCCCTAAATCCAAACCGTGTTCTTTCTCTTGCTGAAACCATTCTACGACAATTAGAAACAATATATTGAAAATCAAATATATCATATCCAGCTTAGGCGTTATCAAAGAAGGGAATTCAAAAAGTGATATTGAAAATAGATTGTTTAAATAATCAAATGCGATGGTGACATTTGGTGCTCGGAAAAATACCCAAGCAATACAGACAAGAAAAAAGGTGCCCGAAATTTTAATGAGTTTTTGAATACCTAACCTTTTCTTCAAAGGCTTTTTTTCTCTTTTGAGGAAAATCGATGGTAAAAAATAAAGTGCATTTAAAAATCCCCAGACCAAGAATGTCCAGTTCGCGCCATGCCAAAAACCACTTACTAAAAATATGATCATTACATTTCGGATGGTCGTGGAGCGGCTTCCAAGACTTCCTCCTAATGGATAGTAAATGTAATCTCTAAACCACGTCGTTAAGGAAATATGCCAACGTCTCCAGAATTCTGCAATATTTGACGAGAAGTAAGGAAAGTTAAAATTTTTCATTAAATCAAATCCGAACAAGCGAGCTATACCAATGGCCATATCGGAATAGCCTGAGAAATCTGCATAAATTTGAAATGCAAAAAAGACCGCGCCCAAAAGCAAAGTGCTTCCTGAATAGGAGTCGTAATTCAAGAATATCTCAGAAACATATATGGAGCAATTGTTAGAAATTACAACTTTTTTGAAAAGTCCCCAAAGTATTTGTCGCATACCATCTGAGGCTTGGTTGTAATCAAAAAAACGTTTCTTGTAAAATTGGGGCAACAAATTTGTTGCCCTTTCAATAGGACCTGCTACCAATTGCGGGAAAAAACATATAAATGCTAGAAAAGCAACTATGTCATTCGTAGCTTTCATTTTGCCTTTATACACGTCAATTGTATAACTTAAAGTTTGAAAAGTGTAAAAGGAAATCCCCAAAGGTAAAATCAGATTTATGTGGTGGGCTTCTATGTGGTAACCGAAAAAGGTAAAAGCTTCTGTAAAGGAATCGATGAAAAAATTGAAATATTTAAAAAATCCGAGAATCCCTATATTCATTAAAATACTTAACCATAATAGGGCTTTTCTATAGTCCTTATTCGTTGTTTTATCCAGTTTTAAGCCTATGGTGAAATCAATCAATGAACTTAATATCAATAAACCTAGGAACCGCCAATCCCACCAAGCATAAAAAAAATAACCAGCGATTACAAGGAAAGCATTCTGAAGCTTTAGATTTTTATTGATTACAAACCAGTAGACCAGGAAAGTAAAGGGGAGAAATAAGGCGAATTCAATGGAATTAAATAACATCGGACTTTTTATTCAAGACCGTTAAATTAATAATTCATTTAATAATAAAGACTGTTCGGTATCTTGAATTACTCTTTTTACCTTACTGGTTCAATTTTAGTTTAGTTTTAAATTTTCACAAACTTAAAATAACCCAAGATACCATTCTCTTGGCTTAACAATTGAATAAAATATGTGCCTTGATCAAGCCTGCCAACATTTATGTCTTGACTGAATAATTCGTTTTGAACTATTTCTCCTGCAATGTTGTAAATAGTATATTGTTTGATTGAGCTATCTCCAGATGAAATATTTAACAAATCAGAAGTCGGATTTGGATAAATGTCTATTTCATTAATATTTTTCTCCGGAACACTTGCCGTGGTTGCATTATACAAGCTTAAAACTTCTGTTGGAGTAATATCCCTATCGTATATAAAAATGTCATCAATGTCACCTTCGAAGTGTCTATTGATTTGCGTAAAATTAGGTCCCCAGCCTATGTATGTGTCCTCGTTTGAAAAAGGAATATCCACAAGTCCCGATTCTGAATTATTTAAAATCCCATTTACATAAACGGTAGCAACGTTATTGTTGTTTCCGTTGTGCTTAAATACTACAACAACATGTTGATACCCCGAATTTATTGCAATAGGTCCTGATGAACGACAAATACCATATACACCAGAGTTATATGTCGCAAATCCAAGATAACCTTCCATACCGGTACCATTACCAGCTCCATCTATGTAAAATTCAGAACCTGCAGTATTTGTTCGATTTGTAAAAATCGGCTGTGAATAACCAGGGGGTGTTGCTGATTGTCGCACCCACGCAGAAATAGTAAAACTCGTATTATACCTATATAATTCTGGTGAGGCTGGAATTAGAATTTGATCATTTACTCCATCAAAATAATAAGCACTGTTAACCGAACCAAAACGATCCACTGTTAAAGTTGCCCCTGAAACGATTCCGTTATTGCCATTTATGCTTGCGTCATTCGCATTTCCAGAAAAAGGCCATGAACCTATTAAACCAATAGTTGGAACTTGGGCAAAACAAAATGTTGTAAAAAAAGACATGATGATTAGTATTTTTTTCATATGAAATAGCGAATAAGTCGGTTTTGTTGTAATTGGGTCAGATTAACCTATCTGAAATGTGAATCTAATTATTTTATAGAGATTTTCATCAAAAACTACTCAATTAAAAAATAAAACATTCGCAAGTATTACTAAATTTGGCACTCTTAAATAAATTCTTGTGAAGACGCAATTAAAAGAGATCGTAAAAAAACTAATTCCTCAAATAGTAATGAGCCAACCTGGGCTCCTAAAACGCGATCAAAAACGTATTGCTGCGTTAAAAGATAAATTCAAAGGAGAAAGATGTTTCATATTAGGAAATGGTCCGTCCTTGAATGAAATGGACTTAAACCTGTTAAAAAATGAATTTAGTTTCGCTGTAAATTCTATTTATTACAAAACGCGTGAAATGGGTTATAAACCTACTTTTTTCGTTGCAGAGGACAAACATGTTATTTTGGATAACTTGAAGGAATTGAATGAATACGAATGTGAATACATGTTCTTTCCCGCTATTTTTAAAGGAAAAGTAAAGAAGGGTGCGAATCGGTTTTTCGCTAATTTGAATTATTCATTTTACGTAAGCAGCAATCCTTACTTTGAAAAGTCACGGTTTTCTTTTGAATGTGATAAGCAAATATTTTGTGGTCAATCCGTAACAATTGTAAATCTGCAACTTGCTTATTATATGGGCTTTAAAGAGGTTTACTTAATTGGAATGGATTTTTCATATCACATTCCAGAAACAGTAAAAGTTAGTGGGAATGTCTTAGAAAGCACAGAGGATGATGTGAACCATTTCCACCCTAACTATTTTGGCAAAGGTAAAAAGTGGCATGATCCAAAATTGGACAATGTCTTCCAAAGTTACAAGCTGGCAAAGAAAATGTTTGAAAAGGATGGTAGAAAAATTGTAAACGCAACGAAGGGAGGGAAACTTGAGCTGTTTGATAGGGTAGATTACCCATCTTTGTTTTAAAGATATCTCTTCGGATTTGTACTTAACAAACCTAGGCTAACCCAATACCTGAATCGCAAAAGCATACTGCTTCTTCCGATTTTCCCTTGGAACAAGTAAAAGAACGACAAACCAATAGAAGCAATCCATTTTAATTTCTCTAGGAATAAAGCTTTAAAGTACGCCCAAGCCCCATCTTTCTTAGAAGATAGTCTTTGACTATACCCAACACCAATAGCTTGAGTTTTGACAAATTTGGAGGTGGTTCTCTCTATAGGCACACAGTGGTAAACTATAGCTTTGGGTACGTATTTTACAGTTAGTTCACTTTTGTAAATACGATTGAAAATTTCTTTTTCTTCACCACCCATCATATTCCCACCTGTTCTTCCAAAGTTGGTGTCAAACATCCCAATTTTCTGAAACATAGACATTCGAAATGCCATATTTGAACCCCTGGGATATTGAGGTAGCTTCAAATATCTTTCTTCATCACCTAAATTAAAATAGCCTAGTATGGAATTTAAATATTTGTTTTCCCAACTTGGGATTTCTGTTTCATAATGCAACAAAATTTTACCTCCTAAAGCTTCTACTTCCCTATTGTTCTCAAATTCACGAACAATTATTTCAAAATATTCCGAGTCAATAAAAGCATCGTCATCAAGGAAGGTAATATATTCCCCTAATCCTTCCTCAATAGAACGATTTCTCGCAAAGGAAAGTCCTTGTTGGTATTCTTCAAAATATCGAAAATTCACATTCGGATTTCCTTCTATAAACTGTTCACACAATTCTTTTGTATTACCGGGAGAATTATTATTAATCAAAACAACCTCGAATAAATCTGGTGAAAGAGTTTGATTCAGTATACTATTGAATATCTGGGGGAGATACTTTTCTCGGTTGTATGTACAAATAGAAGCCGTTAATTTCATTACGGAGATAAAGTTAGTACAAATGTTAATTTCAGCTGTTCAATTTTCTCTTTTTTGTTTTTGAATAGCATTCATATGGTTTACATTCCTAAATTTGTCAACAGAATGGGAATTGTTCAACGTGATGCATTAAGGACATCAATAATCAATTATGTCGGATTAGGACTTGGTTACATAAACAAGGTAATTCTCTTGGTCATGTTCCTGTCCTTAGAGGAGGTTGGATTGATAAATCTGATTTTGGGTATAGGAGTCTTATTTGGACAAGCTACAAGTCTTGGGTCTGTTTTTGCCACCTGGAAATTTTTTCCAATTTTTCAAAACAAAGAAAAAAAGAATTTTGGTTTTCTAGGATTGATGATAGGAGTGGTGTTATTGGGTATTTTGATTTTTGGATCAATATACATACTACTTCAAGGCGAGATTACTTATTATTACAAAGATAAGAGTGCTCTTTTTTCAGACTACGCTTTATGGGTAATCCCTGTTGGAATAGGTTACGTATTTTACCTTCTTTTTGATAGTTACCTGAAGGTAATGTTCATAAATATAGTTTCTGTTTTTGCCTATGAGCTTTTACTAAGACTTTGTATAAGTGGAATTATCCTAGCGTTTGGATTTAACCTAATTAGCTTCAATACATTTGTAGCCCTTCATAGTTTGATTTATTTTTTACCCGCTTTCTATTTAATGATTTACATAATCAAGATAGGAGAGTTTCATACAAAGTTTAGTTCTATCAATATTTCAAGAAAGTTCAAAAAAATCATCATTAAGTTCAGCCTATATTCTTATATAAATACTTTTGGGTCTATAGCCGTATTAACAATAGATTCCATCATGATATCGACTATGCTAGGATTAAAGGAAACAGGGATATATACCACCATGATTTATTTGGTTTCTGTCCTTCAAGTGCCTTATCGATCAATGTTGAGAGTTGGCTCTGCTCTCGTTGTTAAATATTGGAAAGAGAAAAACATGACAGAAATGAACAGAAGTTACAAGCAGTTTAGTTCGGTTTCTCTTTACATTATTCTTTTGCTCTTTTCTATCGTTTGGATAAATCGAATGGAAATATTCAGTGTTTTGCCAGCAAATTATATGGCAGGAATAAGTGTTTTTGGTTTTATTATGATTGGGAGGATCATAGACGTTTATTTCGGAATAAACACGCTCATATTAAGTTCTTCTAAAAAATACAGAATAGACCTTTTATTCACATTGATTTTGTTTGTAGGTGTATTTGTTTTGAACTTGTACTTTATTCCAAAATATGGTATGAACGGAGCGGCCATTTCGACTTCAATTGTAATTTTGCTTTATAGTTTTTTGAGAGTAGGTTATGTTTATTGGGCCTTCAAATTACATCCTTTTGAAAAATCGCAATTTGCTTTGTTCACAATTTTTATTGCAGCAAATTACTTGCTATCATACATTCCACAGCACGACAACTTTGATTTTTTATGGATAGGAATGAAGACTTCTGCACTTTTATTGATAACTGTTCTAC
>JAHEMP010000139.1 GCA_024643585.1 Crocinitomicaceae bacterium
TGTATCCTGAATTGGGTATTGCACCAAAGAATCAGGATAAGGCAATTGAGGGTCTTGAATTTGTGATTGACAATCGGGCATGAATGTGTAGCTTTTTATCAATCTTACGAGCAATTGATTGAGTGTTTCCACTTCAAATTTATCAGTTGTTGGAGCCATATGAGACCCTCCAACGCCACTATGATTCGTTAAAAAAGTATAGGTTCCATTTGTACCCAAAGCCAAAATCCGCATTAAATATTCGGTGCTTTTGTCTGTACCGCTTGAACCAATTGGAATTATACGCACACCTTTTTTAGCTGCTAATCGCATTAGTTTTTCTAGTTTTTCTTTTACTTCTGGAGTATTGTGTGGAGGGGCGTCAAGCATCAGAAACAACAATCGTGTTCGGGCATCTTCGCTCCATTCTAACTCGTTTAAAGCCGTTTCCAAAGCTGATTCCACTGCTTCTGGTCTGTCGCCTCCACCTTTTGCTGTTTGTTCATCTATATAGGAGTTGGCTTCGGTTAATACTCGAGTAAATGGCATTTTTCGTGTCAAATATTCGTCCGTAGAATCGCGATAGAATACATTCGCAAATCGGAATATTAATTCATCGTCAACTTTTTTGGAGTCAAAAATTATTTGTTTGATTTCGTTTTGCAAGAAGCGCAGTTCATCACCCATGGACCCTGTAGCGTCAAAAACAAATGCAATATCGACGATTTGTGATTGCTCACAATCAATTTTCAAAGTAGCGTGATTGATACCGTCTTCGAACATTTTTATTCGATCGATACGTTCTTTAACACCGTTTTTTTCAATTTCAATTTTGAGTTTACCTTTGACTTCAGGATTTTCGTTTTTTATGGTTAACCACAATTCGGCTTTTCCCGTATTGTCACTTTTGGTCTCAAAAATGTTTTTCCCATCGTTCAGTAATCGAACTGTAGCATTTGCAATTGGAATTCCATCCGAATTTTGAAGTTGAACAGTGTATCTGCCTCTTGGAAATAGGTTCCATGCTTTTACCGTATAGGCAAATTCATTTTTTGCATAATTGTTCCAGAGCGACCATTTTGAAAAGTCGTTCACTTCACCAGCTGTTAATGGTCCAGAATTTTCTTTTTTAGATTTGAATTCGGCGTATTTTTTACCCATTTCCGACATGCCAGATACTACATCTTTTGTCCTTGTGTCTGAACTAAGTTCAACGTGATAGGCTTCTGCTTTGGCAATTTCCTTTCTCATTTTTGAACTACCTTCTGCGGTTTCTTTCACTTTGAAATCATCCACTTCATTCCCTCTCACCACGATAGTCTTTGAAACGGGGGCATACCCATCGTATTTTAGAACACAACGGTAGGTTCCTGTGTCCAATTTAACATTGAAATTGCCCATTTCATCGGTCAAAACGCTTTTCACTAATTTTTTCCCTCGGTAAATGTCTACGTTTCCATATTTCATCACCACTTTTTTCCCTTCGTGAACGGTATTC
The DNA here is from genome assembly GCA_024643585.1 of Crocinitomicaceae bacterium. GTDB lineage: Bacteria > Bacteroidota > Bacteroidia > Flavobacteriales_D > Crocinitomicaceae > UBA2040. Next base: position 1,478 of record JAHEMP010000139.1, read on the forward strand.
ATATTACCAGATATCGATTGAGCACTAGAAGCGAAATGAAGAATTGAAAAAATAAGTAGTATAAAAATGCGTGTCATAACGTATGGTTTTGTTATTGCTCTGTACACGTCAAATTAGATTAGGTTCAAAATTCAATCCATGAATCCTTGAAGATTTGGTAGGCGAATTTGCGATAGCGCTGAAAACTAAAGCAATTAAAAAGAAAAAACGCCTTTCTCAAATGATATGAAAAAGGCGCTGATCAACAAATGTTTTTGAATATTACTTTGTCTTTTTATCTTTTTTAGGCTTTTTATCTTTTTTCTCTTCGTTCATTTTTTTTGCCTTCATGTATTCTTCTTCCGTCAATCGACCATCACCATTTAAATCCATTTTTTTAAAACGGTTTTCTTGGTCTTTTGCATGTTCGTCATTTGACTTTTTCAATTCATCCAAAGTGATTACTCCGTCTTTGTTCAAATCCTTTTTGTCAAATTTTTTGTTTGAAGAATCATCGTCTTCCCGTTCATTATCTCCCTTTTTAGGTGATTGGTCTTCTTTTTTATCTTTTTGACCTTCTTTTTGTTTCATGAACTCTTCTTTGGTCACCCTTCCGTCAGCATTAACATCCATTTTTTTAAAACGATTTTCTTGATCTTTTGCGTTTGCACCTTCCGCTTTTTTCATTTCGTCAAGGGTAAGAACACCGTCTTTGTTTTTGTCCATTTTCGCAAAATGTTCCTCAGGTGTGTGCTTTGGTTTTTCCTTTTCTTTCTTTGCATCTTGAGCGTTTACCGTTCCCATCGCCATCATCCCAAAGGCTACTAGTGCTAATTTTAAATTTTTCATCTTATAAAGTTTTATTTAGTTGTTGATTTTCAACTTTCGTGCCAAGTTAAAAAAAGTATATTATTTGTAATGCCAAAATTCTTTAAATGAGAATTTTAAGATAGAAATTAGGTTATGTAGTTAATCTCCGGAAATGATTTTGAACGACTTTTCCCAAGAATATTTGCGTAGATATACATTCAAAATCCAAAGTTGCATTTAGGTTCGAAAACAAGAGTTTTCCACCGCCCAACAATTTTGGAATAATGGTAATAATCATATCGTCAATCAAATCTTCATTCAAAAAACTCTGAATGGTTTCGCCTCCATCGACGTACACATGGTGGTAACCTTGGCGATGTATTTCCGCTAATACTTGTGTCAAAGAACCTTTTACCAATTGAACGTTATCCTTATATTTTTGAGGAATTTCAGACATCGTGCGACTCAATACAAAAACAGGCTTGTCGTAAGGCCAATCTATGTCAAACCCACAAACGGTTTCGAAAGTCGTACGTCCCATAATCAGCGCATCGATTCCAGATATGAATTTCGAATAACCCATATCGTCGTTATCTGGATTTGGAATTTCGTGCAACCAATCAATTTTCCCATCTCTGTCGGCAATGCAGCCATCTAGGCTAGTGGCAATGAATATGGAGTTTTTTTGAATACTCGACATTTTTGAATAAATATAAATTTATAATTTCAGCAAAACTTGAGCGCATCTATTAACCTTAAAATTCGGCATTTGAATAAATATTATCACTGTTTGCATAGAAGATTTTAATTTTTCCTTCGGGCGCCAAACGAGCATTTTCTTGAACTTGACGAATCAAATTTTTACTTTGTCTTCCCATAAAGCGATTCCAGTGAACGATAACTAAATATTCGTAATTGCCACAATAATTTGACTTTGTGGTTATCGGGATTAAATACTCAAAATGCTTGGTGAAGTTCAATAATGTATCAAGTTGGGTTCTATTCTCAGGAGGAAATTGGTCAAAAACGCCGAATTTGTTCCATTTCAAGTTTGGAAAACCACCGACTGAACAATTTACATGATAAGAAATCAGTCTCCCAGTAGAATCAAAATACAGGGCTTGCAACGGTTGCAGGTGATTATTCTGTTGATTTTTATACACAGATGAATCCATGCCTAAGATATACGACACATAAGCCGTATCCAGTTCATACGCATCTTCTGGAGAAATACCATATTTTATACCTTGACTAATAATTTCTTCATGGGTCAAGATTTTACCTTTTTTTAAACCCATTACTTTCATTAATATTCCTGAGCAGCTCGAGAAAAGAACGAGTGTAAAAGCAAGGATGAGGTATTTGAGTTTGTCGAACATCTTGAGGTAAATATAGAAAAGAAGTTGCAAAATATTCCTTGAGCTCACAGTTGATTAAATTATGTTTTAACCAACTTCAGGTCGCTTTTCTGCAATAGGCTTTGTTATTCATTGAACAATGACCCAAGTTACAAGTAGAAATTTGTTCTTTACGGATCGTGTTTATTTCAGCTCAATTTTATCTATCAACAGCTTGAATTTTTCTTCGGTTTTATTGCCAATCAAAAAAGCAATTTCTTCCATGTAATCCTTAGAAAAATTAGGCATGTCTAGTTTTCTACCTCTGAAAGATGGATACATATCTTTTAGATTAATTTGAACTTCTTCCCATTCACCAGAAGTAGAGAAAGTATAGATATAGGAATAATAATCTTCGGAATTGGATTTTATACGAAATTGATAATTTTTGCCATCACCCTTAATTTTCAAGATGATTTTAGTGTATTCTTTAATTGGTGATTTTTCAAACTGGTAACGAACAGAGGAGAAGCCTCCATTATTTTTCAACGATACCGCACCCTCGAAAACACCATTTCCATCAGAATTTAATTTAAATGTACCGGATGATTTCCCTCCCATCACAACATCATCAATAATTATCCAGTTTTTAATATCGGAATTCTTGTCAAACTCAAAGATTAGATAAGATGGCATGGAGGAGAATAAAAGAAGGGTTAAGATTAAATATTTCATTGCGATTGTATATTATAGTTTTAACAACTCGCATTAGTGCTTTGTTTAGCGTTAACTATATTTTACTCCATGCTATCCTACAAGCTTGCAGAATATTCTAGTAAATCGACAATTTTTGATGAGTAGCCGTATTCGTTATCGTACCAAGCAACAACTTTAACGAAATTTTCGGTAAGAGAAATTCCTGCGTTGGCATCAAAAACGGAAATGCAAGTCTCTCCAACGAAATCTTGGGAAACGACCATATCCTCAGTATAACCTAGGATTCCTTTCAACTCATTTTCAGAAGCATGTTTCATGACACGACAAATTTCTTCGTAAGAGGCACCTTTTTTAATATTGACAGTGAGATCGACTGCAGAAACATCCATTGTTGGCACCCTAAACGCCATGCCTGTCAACTTTCCATTTAGGGAAGGAATGACTTTTCCTACTGCTTTTGCTGCTCCTGTAGAGGATGGAATGATATTGTGTAAAGCCGCTCTTCCACCTCGCCAGTCTTTTAAAGAAGGTCCGTCAACTGTGTTTTGAGTTGAAGTTGTTGCATGAATAGTCGTCATTAACCCATCGGTTATTTCAAAGTTTTCGTGTAACACCTTCGCGAGTGGTGCCAGACAATTGGTTGTGCAAGAAGCATTAGAGAAAATGGTATCTGTTACTTTCAATTCTTTGTGATTTACACCCATGACAAACATAGGAGCGTCCTCAGAAGGTGCTGAGATGATTACTTTTTTCGCTCCGCCTGCAATGTGCTTTTGAGCAGTGTTTATCGTTTTGAATATACCGGTACAATCAATAACATACTCTGCATCCACTTCATCCCATTTTAAATCAGCGGGATCTCTTTCTGACGTCACTCGAATTTCTTTTCCATTGACTATAAGTTTGCCGTCTTTTACACGCACTTCACCTTCAAACCTTCCGTGAACAGAATCGTATTTTAGCATATATGCTAAATAATCCGCATCCAATAAATCATTTATTGCAACCACCTCTACATTTTCACGCAAAGCAGCAATTCGTAGGACTAATCGGCCAATTCTACCAAAACCATTAATACCAATTTTTATCATAATGTCTTTTTGTTCAATTGTTTTTAGTAAAACGTCAAGCAATTTTGCCGTGTTTTATTGAAGTTGAAAAATTCATTTTAGTGGTGAAGATTCTTTTGACAAAAGAATTATTCAATAACTACCTTTTCTACTACTTTTTCATTGTTAAAATATATTTCAACAAAGTAAACACCTGGGCTTAAATTACCGACATCCACTATTTGCGTGTTATTTATTTTTCGCTTTACCAATTGACCAAAAACAGTATAAATTGCCACACTAGTTGGTATTATACTTGAGGAAATATTTATCTGATTTTGTACTGGATTCGGATAGATTTTTGTCGAATTTTTCAGGTCGTACTTTTCTTCCAAATTTAAGTCATCTTGTTGATATACTCTTACATAATCAATAATCATAGGACTTTGGGTGAATGTCGGACTAATTGTTCCCGCGTAACCACCCATAGCTACATTTAGTAATATAAATTGGTCTTCAAAAAATGGCCATGTACTAGCATTTTTAATCGTTGGATTGTAGGTATAAAAACCAACGCTGTCCAATAAAAAAGTAATTTGATTTGGCGACCAGTTCACGGAATAGACATGGAATTCATTTGCAAGATCTGAAGCAATCGTCCCTCCTTGATTTGGGTTAGCGGCGAAACAGCAAGGTGAATGAATAGCACTATTAATATAATTAATATTTTGCCCTGGAAATATCCCATGTTCCATGATGTCAATTTCTCCGCATTCAGGCCAGCCAACAGAGCCAAAAGTTGGAGCCCAATAGGCTCCATTTTCATTAATGTTCTTACCAAGCATCCAGATTGCTGGCCAGGTACCAGATTCCACTGGGATTTTTGCTCGCACATCTACTCTTCCATAGGTAAAAGCAAATTTTGAGTTCAACCGAGCTGAGGTATAATTTTTTGTTAGACCTTGGTCGGTATATGTTTCTTGTTTCGCCACAATGTGCAGAAAACCAGAATTATCGACAAATGAATTGTCAATTCGATCGGTGTAATGTTGTTCT